>NZ_JBFHFD010000264.1:0-10866 GCF_041583735.1 Novipirellula sp. | reverse complement strand
TCGGCCGACGAAGCGTGTGAGTCCGGTTTGATTGACAAAGTGGTCCACAAAGCGGGCCAAGTCTACGCAGGCCGCAGCAGCGGACCAACGACAGCGGAAATCCAGCACCCGCGGCAACTTGTTTGCCGCGGGTCCCGCGTCGACCGCCCCCTTCGTCTAGCGGCCCAGGACGCCGGACTCTCAGTCCGGAAACAGGGGTTCGAATCCCTTAGGGGGTACTTGGGGCTTGATCGAGCCTCAGCCAGGTTTGCGTGTTTCCAGCGAGACGATTCTCACAAAACGGCAGCGACTTACCCGCACCGCCTTTCTTTTCATCGATCTTGGAGGCGATGTACGCTATGCTTTTAGCAGAGCGCACACCGCCCCCCCATTAGCGGCTACATCGATTCCACCGCTTTATCACTGCGAGGGGGCGTTCTCGTTTTCTGATCTTGATCCAAGGAGACTCGCCATGCCTCACACAATCTTGTTTGCAAAGATGAAAGGAAAGTGGGAAGGCACCTGTCGGACTTGGTTCCAGCCGGGCCAGATCGCCGACGAATCTCCCATCCGCGGCGAGATCACGCGAGTGCTCGAAGGTAGCTTTCTTCGCCATACCTACCAAAGTTCGATCCAAGGCAAACCCCGCAGCGGCGAGGAACTAATCGCCTTTAATGTGATCCTGCAGACCTTTCAGTGCTCGTGGATCGATGATTTCCACATGAATGATGCGATCATGTTTTCGCAAGGCCCGGCATGCAAACACGGTTTTTGTGTGTTCGGCGAATATGACGTTGCCGTCAATCATCCCAAATGGGGCTGGAAAACCGAATTCGAATCGCATGATGACGACCACCTCATGATCACCGCCTACAATGTTCACCCCGAGGGGATGGAAGCCAAAGCGGTCGAGACGATTTACCACCGCGTGCACTAAATATCACCGCGTCAAATCGAAGTTGGTCCAGAAACAGCCATGCAAAACACGATCAGCATCCAGATTGACCGCAACATCGACGACGTATTTCGGCTCACTCACCAGCACGTGGCTCAGTGGAGCATCATTGTGATCGAAGACGAAGTGATTGAGGAAAAACCGGGCGGCGTCGGAACCACGTTCCGTACAGTGACCGAGGATCATGGCAAACGAATGCAGTTTGCGGGCGTCGTGACGCGTCACGAACCGCCGTACGTTCACGCGATCCACATGACAGGCGAGATGTTCGACATCGACGCGGAGTACGTTTTCAACGAATCAAAAGGGCGTACCCGAGTCACTCAGAGAGCCAACGTGACGGGGAAAGGCATCTTTCGCTGGATCATGTTGTTGTTTGGCTGGATGATGAAGCGGTCACACTGCAAGGCCAGTGAACTGGAAATGCAAAGCTTAAAAAAGTTTTGTGAAACCGCTGCATAGCCCGGCGATAAGCAGCACCTACAGCGCGTACCACCAAATCCCCAAGAAGTGCGACGTCGCGGCCATCATCACAAACAGATGCCACCCGGCATGCAGGTACTTGATCCGGGAATCGTTGATCAACAGCACAACGCCCATCGAATACAATACGCCTCCGGTAATCATCAGCGACACCAGCGGTGCGGGAACGTATCCCGCTAACGGAATCGCTGGCAACCAACCAAGCAACAGATACGAGATGGTGCCAATCGAATTGACTCGGTGCCGCAACAAGACTTTGCCAAAGAATCCAACCGCCGCCGCGACCCAAATCGCGATCAATAGTGGATCCCGAACGCCATCGGGCGCGTGAGCATAGATGATGGGTGTGTATGTCCCCGAGATCATCGTGTAGATCATCGCTTGATCCCAGGCTCGCAGATTATCGAGCATCGGTTGGCGAAAAATTAGATGCGACAATGTCGACGAGACAAACGTTCCGATCACCGACGCCATGTAGGCGGCCGCGGCGATCGCCGCCCCTTGGCTGATGTCCAACGCAGCCCGCACAAGAAAAGCGGCCGCAATCGTCGATACGAGTGCGGCGATTCCGTGCGTCAGCGCATTGGCCCATTCCTCGTCGAGCTTGACCGGAGCGTCGCCGATGTCCAACGTCTTTGATTCCAACGTTTTCACTTGATCCACTTCAGGTCTCGCATCCATAGAGTGAGTAGTTCGGGCCACGCATCGGTTTGCTGGTCGTTGGGACGCGAACCAAATCCGTGCCCTCCACTACCAAACACATGCAGCGCGGCATTGATTCCGTGTTTTTGAAGTTCTGTAAATAATGTCACACTTCCCAAGCAACTGATGCGATCATCACGAGCGTGGGCAAAAAACATCGGCGGTGTCTTTTCGGTGACTTGGATGTCATCGATCAATGTCGATGTATCGTCCTTCTCGACAAGCCAAGCGGGGTAAACCAGCACGGCAAAATCAGGGACGTAGTTCGCAGCATCGTGGTCATCGATCGCGTCATAATATCGCTTGCTCGCCGTTGCCGAGCGAGCCGATGCGTTGCCACCTGCGGAAAATCCGAGCACGCCCACACGCTTTGCCGAAACCCCCTCGACCACGCCGCTGCGAACCATGCTGATCGCGCGTTGGATGTCCTGGACTGCGGGCTTCCAATTCTCGTCTTCACTTCGTGTCGGAACGCGGTACTTTAATACGACGGCGGTAACGCCAATTTCCTGAAGCCATTCCGCGATCTCGGTCCCCTCGAGATCCCAGGCCAAAATGGAATACCCGCCGCCGGGGCAAACCACGATCGCGGTATCCGATTTCACATCGGCCTTGGGATGGTAGACGTACAACTGTGGCGTCGAAACGTTCCCGATCCGAGTGACGTATTTTCCTGCAACCTGACGACTGTTCTCATCGCTGGTATCTTTCTCTGCTTCGCTAGGTGGCGTCCACGCAGGCGGCTCACTCGGCCATACGTTCACGATCGCATCGGGCGACGCCGTGGCTGCGGCGGCTACGGCAGCAGGGGTTTCCGCCTGCAGTGACCCTGTGAATACGATCAAACCAAGGATCATTAGAGAGCGGGCAGTGAGAGCGTGGGCAGTGTTTTTCATGATTCTCTCGGAGGTATAGCAAGGAAGGGGAGCGGAGGGGAGCGCCGAGGCCCGCAGGCCCGTGCGTCTGAAACGATAGCATTGCAGACGCAGACACGCGTCCAATTGTCTTCGCCCGACCACGGATCGGGCAACCCGCCAGCGAAAAAGATACACTAAGATTACGTTTGTATTACATCCATCCTTTGTCTGGAAAATAAGTTTCCGCGGGGTACCCATCACGTGCCCAACGACTTCGCAGCCAACCTGGAACGACGGCTCCACCGGCTCGAAGTCTGCGCAGCGACCTCGCTGCACGCATCGGAAATCCACTCCTGCGATTCCCTAGCCACGGCGTCCTGCTTGGTTGGTATTACGGCCAGCCGCCTGGGTCGCGATCCTTATTTACACCGCTGGGTCTGTCAATTTTTGTCCCGCCGGATGCTCGATCTTCGCCACAGCGAGTCGACGTTGGTGGTCGCAGCAGGCTCGGCGATCGACCCGCTGGCGAATCGCGCCGCCGAGCTGTTCCACGTCCCGATCATCCGCTTGCTGGTGAACCCAGACGATGTCAGTGCGTGCGATCATTCGGGCGTCTGCCGGATCCAGTCCACCGAACCGCTATCCAGGGACGCGGTGTTGATTGGAATCGCTGATCGCGTCGATGCGGTTTACGTCCGCCCAGGCGGCAAGATTGAAACGAACCTGAAAGCTCGGATTGCGGCACTACGCGATACATCGACACGCGTCGCGGTGATCGCCGACATCCCATCGGCCGCACCCGAGTTGATTGCCGACGGCGCGATCGGTTGGTACCTGAGTCGCCCCGAACGGGCAACCACCGAAACGCATGATCGTGTCTCGATTGTTCGTAGGGATCGCGGAACGATCAACGACATCGCCTGGACACGTTCGGACGGCCAATGGTTGACGCACACCACTCGCGGTTGCGATGGCCCCTGGCCTGGGCAAACCGACCATCAATACCAAGACGAACTGCTGCTGAATCGGATCACAGACAGTGCATCACGGATCCCCAACAGCGGCCCCCTGCAAACGCTTGCCCGCATCGTCCGCAGCGGCGTGATCGTGGCCAATGCCATCACCAGTTCGAAAAAGTATCCGGTAGTCTGTTTCTCGGAAGTCCCGTTGGCAGACCGACTGCACAAACGCAAGTATCGTTCGCACCTTGGTCGCTGGGATGACGAGCCGTATGGAGTTGCGATCCGTTTGGATGCCGCCAAGCAACTCGGATTGAAACCGGTCATCTATGGTGATCCCAAACAGCGAAACCAGCTCGCCGCGGAGGATCAATTTCGCTTTCAAGCCAAAGGAAAGACGTTCGATTGGACACGCGAGCGTGAATGGCGATCCGATCGGTCGGTCGACCTGCGAGCATTGGACCGGCGTGACGTGCGAATCTTTCTGCCCTCGGCCGAGGAAGCGGCAATGCTGCGTCCGATCGCCGATTGGGAAATCACGCTGCTGGGCGACGAAGAGGCTTCGATCCAACCAAAAACGTAGCCTGTCAAATTTTGCGAATCGCAGCATCAGCGAATTTGACGAACTCGGTGGCGTTTCAAAAGCCACCGCGATTGTCTACGCTGTGCAGCAAACATTCCACTACGCATCGACGGCTTTCCCAGCACGTCACGGATGAATTCTTCACCAGAGAGACAAATCATGCTTCATGCAGTGATCATGGCGGGCGGCAGCGGCACACGATTCTGGCCAGCCAGTCGAACGCTTCGCCCCAAGCAATTGCTAACACTGCACGGGGACCGCACGATGATCCAATCGACCATCGACCGACTGGGGGACCTAGTCCCTGCGTCGCGGCAAATGATTGTCACGAACAAAGTATTGGTGGATGCGATCGCAGAACAGTTGCCGTCGCTGTTGCCGAAAAACATCGTCGGCGAACCGTGCAAACGCGACACTGCCCCTTGTGTTGGACTCGCAGCCGCGTTGATTCATCACGAAGACAACGATGCAATCATGGCCGTGATGCCCTCGGATCACGTGATCACCTCGCACACGGCATTCCAAGCCGCCATCGCCGCCGGCGAGGCCTTGATCAAAGAAGACCCAACGCGAATCGTGACGTATGGAATTCCGCCCAAGTACGCGGCCGAGTCGTTCGGCTATGTAGAACGTGGCGAACCGATCGCCGCAGAGGGCGCGTCGGTGTTCCAAGTCAAACAGTTTCGTGAAAAGCCCGATGCCGAAACGGCTCGTCGTTATCTCGAAGCGGGATCGTTCTATTGGAACAGCGGCATTTTCTTGTGGCGTGCATCGACCATCCTCGACGCTTTGCGAAAGAACGAGCCTGAGATGTATTCGCACATCGCCGCGATCGCGGATCGCATTGGCAAACCCGACTATGCCGCAACACTCGAGAAAGAGTTTGCAGCGATCCAAGGCAAGTCGATCGACTACGCCGTCATGGAACAATACACGAACGTCGTCGTGATCGAAGCCGAATTTCCATGGGATGACGTCGGCAGCTGGCAAGCGTTATCGCGACTTCACGAGCCCGATGCTGCTGGCAATACGGTTGTCGGATCCCACGTTGGCATCGACAGCCAAGGCTGCATCATCAACACTCATGATGGCCATACCGTGGTCACGATCGATGTGGATGATTTGATCGTTGTACAAACCCCGGATGCAACGCTGGTCGCCCCAAAACACGCCGAAGAGCGAGTTCGCGAAGTCGCAAAACAGCTGAAAGAAAAGGGTCTCGAAGGCCTGCTGTAGCCCGCACGATCCACTGCTCGTGAAATGGGCTGCGACAACACCAAGCCGTGAAGCACGGCCGAATGGAGGCAAGACGCGAGACATAAGACGCGAAAGATCAAACTACAGTTTATCGCCTTGCGTATAATCTTTCGCCCTCGTGTCGAGCTCAAAATGCAGACCGTCCGAGGTGGTCTTGGAGCGAACGTCTTCTAACATCAAGGATCGATTTCCTTTCGGACGCTCGACAACAATCCGAGCACGATCCAGATCCCCTGGAACCGAATAGTATTCAAATTTGCCCTCCTGGTCGGTCAGCTCTGGAGCCCACCGCGAGAAGAGTTGATCCATCGAAGTCGGCTTCGAGCTGATCGTTACAAACGCCTTCGCCAGCGGTTTTCCGTTGACCTGAACGCGACCGGTAACTTTGATCGCCTTTGCCATTTGCAAAGTGATCTGCGGCTCGCCCTTCGCTTCCAGAGTGAGCAAGTGGTAGGCCGAACTAAAACGCCGACCACGCTCGTATAACGCCCGCAAGAACTCCTCGCGTGCCAGCGGATCCGCCGGAGCATCGTCAACCATTTCCATGATCTCTTCGGTCTTCAACTCGGCACGAAGTGCAGATATTGCTGCCAGCGTCCAGGAAACATCGTAGAGCAACAATTCGCAGCGGCCATCGGCATCCGTCGTTTGCGGCACCGCCAGTTCCATCGGTACCCGAAATTCTTTTCCGTTCTGATGAATGATCTGCTGATAGCGAGCGACCACCGATGCGTCCGCGACCGGATCTCCCTGATCGTCAACAACCCGTATCGAAATCCGATTTGGTCCATCCGCGAAAACGTCGGTTGGAATCGCAAGCAATAGTACCGAGATCGCAATCAAGTGAATAGGAAACCCCATGACACTGCCCTCGACGAAGATTCAAATGTCATCCCGACCGCACTCTCTGACACGACCGCCGACATTCCTAATGGATTGAACGAACCGCGACAAATCCGAGAGACGATTTTAGCCGATTCCGCGGCGAGGAGGCAAATTTAGGTCTCACGGAGCACTCCGCCCGCTGAAATTTGCTCGTACGATCGCTTCGAAAACAGGTGGAGAGTGCCTTGCGTCCATCGGCGTACGATGCTGCGACCCTGTTCACCCGACCGCCCGCAAAACAACGCATTTGGGGAGAGGAAGTTGATCCGACACGCTAGCAAGAAAGTCGGGGAACTTACTCGGAATGAAGTCGGCGATTCAACTTGGTGAAACGGACGGCGCCGACCACGCCGATCACAAATCCGATCACAATCAGCGGCCATGCGATGATGTGATAGATGAGCGTGACGGAAAAGAACTGCAGGATCGATACTCCGGTGCCCGCGACCATCAAGGCGGTTCGCCCATAGGCCAGTAACGTGCGTTCGTTGGCGAGGTCAGTGCGAATCAAATTCAAATCCTCACTCGAGACTTCATGGTGCTCACTCATGACTTCTTTGACTTGACGGCAAGATCCAACTTGGCTTCGAGCTTGGCAGCCATTTCGGCCTGCTCCTTCAGCTCTTCTTCGCTGGGTTCCGTCTTTTCTTCTTCACGCGCCGCATCCTCTTCGATCGCTTGCATCCGCTTCCTTGCTTCGTTGAGCAACACGATCCCCTCGTTGAAACAGACAAATCCGATCACCACAATCGCGATGGCAGCGATGTAGCGGAGCGACCAAGTCGTGAACATGATCATGGCCACAGCACATAGGATCGCCACTCCGGTTTGAGCGAACTTTGACATCGCTTTGATCTGTGTATCTCGCGTTTGCACTCGAGTGCTACGAGAAATCGCATTGCGAGCCGACTGGTTGGCCAATTCTCGCATCGCTGACAGATTGCTTGTTTTCTCAGGGGCCTGCGAACGCGGAACCATCGGTTCATCAGGATCAATGTAAGTCGACTCGTCGGCATCAACCGTCGTCGAAGCGACCGTGGTGGTTCCGAGTGCGGTCGCCACGGCTGCCGAACTGGTGTCCGATGTCGATGTCGATGTTTTGCTGGTCTTGCTGACCGTGCCCGTTTCACTGGGCTGTGTTGATTCGCCCTGAACCCGCTTCAACAAGCGGTTCATATAGGCTTCGATCGAATCCTCGTCCTCGTCTTGGCCGCCGGCTGGTTCACCGTCTGCGACCACCGTTTCGCTGGACATCACCGTGGCATCTTCTGCAAAAGTGGGCTCGTCTTGGAAATCGTCATCCGCATCCGCGTCACTGTCATCCGCGTTGCTGTCTTCCGCATCGTCAATCGACGTAAGCTCTTCGAGTCGCTCACTGGAATAGGCGTCTGCTTCGGCTTCGTCGACGTCGGATTGGCCAACAATCGCTTCATCCACGCTGGCTTCGTCGAGCAACGCGTCTTGGGAATCGCTATACGACCAAGCACTAGTGTGCTCGACCACCTCGGAATCCAATACTTGCTCGGCATGCGGATCAACCGCGTCGGATTGCAAATCGCGATCCAGCGATTCGGCTTCGCTGAACATCGAAGTCGCTTCGACCGCATCTAATGATTCATGCTCGTCGTGGGTTTCGTCCGTGTCGACCACGGCATCAACGTTGTCCCAAGGCTGTGATCCGTACGATGCGTTATCCGCTTCGATGTCTTGGATCAACTGACTCGCCAGCGATCCCATCGAAGCATAGGGTTCGTCGTCATCGTCGTCGTTGTCCTGCGATTGGGACTGCGAAACCGCGTCGATGTCCTCAGGGGACTCCATTTCATCCGCGGCGTCACTGTTCTCCTGCGAATCACAGTAATCTTGCGAATCACTGTAATCTTGCGACTCGTCACGCTGGTACCCACTGGACTGCGAGGACCAAATATTCTCGGAACCCGTGGTCTCGTCGGCAACCTCGTCTCCCATCGTGACCGCGTCATCGTCCATCACGGACTCGGCATCCGCCTCAGCGACTTCGTCAAACAACTGAGAAGGCGTATTCCAAGTGCTGACCGAGACGTTGACGTCATCGTCATCGCTATCGTCGTACGATGCATTCAGCTGCGCGTCGTCTTGCGCCGCCGATTCTTCGATCAATTGCGAAGGCGTGTTCCAGACACTTACCGAAACGCCAGTTTCTTCTACGTCATGATCCTCATACGACTGATGCAACTCGGGTTCGTCGGCGGCGGTCGAATCATCAATCGGTTGCGAAACATCCGCCCAGCTTACCGAGGACGTCGCATCGGATTCGCCATCCGCGACATCCTCATTGAGATTCGCGTCACGAATAGCCCCTTCGCCAATCGGCTCTTCGCTTAGCAGTTCGGACGGGGTCCCCCAAGCACTCGAGGTCACCTCTTCGGCCGACGGATCGTCGTCGACGTTGGAAACCTCCGCCACATCGTCGCTGTTATGTGAGGACGATTCGACGATATCCGCAGACTCTTCGATCATCCACTGAACCTGCTCGCCGGGTGCAGCGGGCTGCTCGTGACTTTCCAGCGACGGTGTTTCATAGGTCGGCCAAGCCTCGTTGTCCTGTTCGTAAGCCGACAGCGATACCGGATCGGTGTCATCTTGACTGGCAAACGTCGGCTCTTCACCTGCTTGGAAACCGACCGCATCATGGTCGACCCAACTATCCACCGTGGACTCGTTGGCTGTCGATTCGTTGGCTGTCAATTCAGCAGCAGCAGTGGATTCAGCAAGCTCGCCATCTTGGGGCACGTCCCGCTCGATCACACAGTCCCGCTCGATCACACAGTCCCTATCGATCGCGGACTCATCTGATCCCACCGCGTCACTCCACTCGGACGACGATGAAACATCGACCAGGCTGCTGGAGTGCTCAGGGACGCTGGGGTCCTCAGGGCGGAGGGGGCGTTCAGGGACACTGGGGACCAAATCCAGCGCGGGGTAGGGCGACAAAGCCGACGACACACTCCGCGGCGTATCGTGATCCAGGGCAGGGCGGTCGACGAACGCGTCTTGCAGTTCCGCAATCGCTTCTTCGTATTGCGCCCGCATCCGGCTGAGCTGTTCGGTGGTCGCTCCCAATTCGGCAGACACCAAATCGAAGGCTTCGGAGGTGGGACGCACCTGGATTTCAGCAAGTGCTTGATCGCGTTGCTTTGTCATTTCGTCGATCCGATGCGTCACTTCATTGTTGACGTCACGCAGTTCCGACAATTCGCGATGTGCGTTGGCCAGTTCGACCGACAACGCTTCGACCGATTGGTGCAACTGTTCGGCTTCGGCCAACCAGCTGTTGCGATCTACTTCGTGGCGTTCGCCATTTTCAGCGAGCAGCGTCTCGAGTTGCTGAATCGTTTCGCGAGCTTCGCCATAGTTGCTGCGAAGTTCCGAAGATTCTGCACTGGCGCGAACCACGGTTTGCTGTAACTCTTCGATTTGATCCCGCAGCTGCTGAGCGACAACTTCACTTTCAGCCACGATGCGTCGTTCGGATTCTCGCTGGCTACGAATCGCATCAAGTTCGCTGGTGATTTCCGCCAAGCGAGCTTCAGCATCGGCGCGGCGAGATTCACTTTTAACGCGTTCTTGAATCGCTTCGTCTCGAGATTCTTCGAGTTCGCGTTGAATGCGGCGATGCTCTTCGCGATTTTGAACCTCTTCGCGAGTCAGCACCTCTTGGTTTGCCGATAGCGTTTCGAGCTGTTCGTTCAGCTTGTTGAACTGCTCACGCATGCGGTGAATCGCATCGGTCGCCGCCTTCGCTTGCTGTTGCGACTGCGTCAATTGCCGAGCGGCTTCCTCGACTTGGCGACGGTAATTTTCCTCGAGACTCTGGAATTCGACCTCACGCTTGGCCAACATTCGCTGATTCGATTCGTTTTCCTCGAGCAGCCGCGCGACCTCGGCTTGCTTTTGCTCGTACTTGGTCTGGATCGTCCGCGAGTTGGACTCTTCGGAAAGCAAGCGTGCTTCGCGTTTGTAGAGGTCTTCGGCGCGAGTCCACAGTTCGGTTTCACGGCCACGGAGTTCGTGTTCACGTTGCGAACAATGGGATTCACGACGCTCGCATTCCTCTTGACGTTTTCGCCACTGCTGAACTTCGCGACGCAGTTGTTCACGCCAGGCCGCGTCTTCGGCCATCGGCACGTTGGGGGCAAAGTCGCGACGAGGCGTCGACGGAGCCGC
>NZ_JBFHFD010000263.1:0-10967 GCF_041583735.1 Novipirellula sp. | reverse complement strand
CCAGGCATGATAACGTCCAAACGTTCGGCCGATCATACGTCCAAGTTCGGCGTACGTCGGATTCTCGCCATCAGCGGCAAAATAAATACCGGTCGCGTCACTGGGATTCGTTGACACGCGACGGCCTTGGCTGGCCGCTAAGATCAGTGCTTTGCTCAGGTCCTCGGCGTGGATCACTGACACTCGATCGTCGTGGAATCCGGGAGCCATGTGGAAGCCAAACTTGGCGATTGTTTTGAACATTTCTAATCCGTCATGATCGCCGGAGCCCAAGACGATGGGGGGCCGCACAATCGTCGTTGGGACATCCGCGGCAAATCGCATCGCCGCTCGTTCTCCCGCCAATTTGCTGCGTCCGTAATTTGATACCGGGTTCGGAGCGTCTGACTCGGTGCGAGGCTCCGGTCCTGGCGATGGGCCCGCCGCGGCAAGAGACGAGACAACCACTACAACTGGCGACTGGTCACGTTCCGCACAACACTTTGACACATTCGCAACCCCATGTTCATTAATTCGTGCGTAGTCGCGTGCATGTAAACATTTCGTCACGCCGGCAAGATGATACACCTCGTCCACGCCATCGAGAGCACGCGAGATCGAGCTGGGGTCTGTGACATCACCGGTTACAAAACGCGGCGCAAATGGTTCGAGTCGGCTGCGGTCGGAATGTTCACGGACCAAGCAGGAAACCTCATGCCCCCGTCGCATCAGCTCGCGTACCAAGTGAGCGCCAATAAACCCAGACGCTCCAGTCACCAAAGCATGAGTCATGATACGCCCTCTTCGATTGAAGTTAAACTTGAAGATTCCAACACTGGCCAAGGGCTCCACCTCGGCTCGCACGTGACAGCACCGTCCGCGATGCATTGCTACGTCTGCAAACGCAAAATCCAAACGCAAAGTATGTGCCAAAGATGGAGGGACCACCTCGAAAAGGACTGCTTGTTTAGTGTGTCTATCTTAAGAGGCAGTTCATATTTCCAGCGGATCCCGCTTCCCGCTGAGCAAAATCGCACTCTAATCCCATCGCGAGAATGGTCCCGCAGCGGCATTGGCACTATTGAGTGTACTCCCCCAATTGGACTGGCCCCAGTTTTTTCTGCAAATTTCTGAGGAACGTGTGACATGTTCGCTGGGGTCATGCCACGTATTTCGCTCGATGGAGGTTCGGCGGAGACGAAAGTGCTGGAAAGTTTTTTTCCGCCGTGATGCCCAAACTTCGCTTCGGCCTACGATTTTCACTTGGCTTTTCAAACCGTTGGCGTGCTACTGAGGGCGGTTGATGGATGGTTTAACGATCAAACCAATCGGGCCTAAGATCAACGCGACGGGGATCCCGAAACAGGCTCCATAGATTCCGCCCTTCAGCATCCACTGCACGCTGCCCGGGGGCAGCATTTCGGCGCTTGCGATTGCAAAAAAGCAGGCGACCGTCGAACCGATAGCGCTGGCAACTATCGACGGGGGCGACTCGAGTCGGCTTCGCATTCCGATCGCGACCAGCGCTGCTACCGCCGTGCCGATCGCAATGCCTGGGGCGCCTTTCACCATCGGCCACGACAGATAGCCCACCGCCAGCACGACGAGTAATCCGATTGCCGTGGCCGCGACCGTCGCTAGCTCTAGTTTTATAATGCGATGTTTCATCATGGGTTCCTGCTTACCGAGAGCCTAATTGGTAGGATGGATTGCGTGAATTCTTAAACGAATTCGACTCTGTTTCCTCCACTCATTGGACGACATCCCTTGAAACGTTTGCCATCTGCCATGCCCCTATTGACGCTGATCATCGTCGCGATGGGCGATCACGCCGCGTTTTGTCAAACGACCGCCGCACCGCCGCTGCCGCTCGCTCATGCCCACAATGATTATGCGCACTCGCGTCCGTTGCTCGATGCGCTGGATCATGGTTTTACCAGCGTCGAAGCAGATATCTATCTCGTCGATGGGGAATTGTGGGTCGCTCATTCCCAAGATGAACTGAAACCCGAACGCACGCTTCAATCGCTTTACTTGAACCCACTGCGCGAGCGAGTACAGCAGAATAACGGATCGGTGCATGGCACCGACGAATCGTTTTATCTGCTGATTGATATTAAGAGTGCAGCCGAGCCCACCTATGCGGCACTCGCGAAAACTCTCGCTCGCTATCCCGAATTGATCTCGGTGGTTCGTGACGGTCAACTGCAACGCAAAGCGATCCATGTGATCGTCTCTGGCAATCGGCCGTTCGAAATGATGACTGCGGAATCCGTACGTTACGCGGGCTTGGATGGCCGGTTAAGCGATTTGGATTCGCCACTGCCAAGCCATTTGATGCCGCTGATCAGCGACAATTGGCGTAAACATTTTCGCTGGAACGGCAAAGGAACGATCAGCGCCGAAGACCAACAAAAGTTGGACCAAAAGATCGCATCTGCGCATGCTCAGGGCAGACGCGTTCGTTTTTGGGCGACCCCGGATACCCCGGCGATGTGGCGTGTCCTGCACGACAGCGGTGTCGACATGATCAACACCGACGATCTAGCTGGACTGGAAACGTTTCTTCGCCAAGCAGGCAACGATCGCTAGTCCTCTAGCGTTGGCTGTACTTAGCGATTTCCGTAAACCGGAGCCTTCCAATCTTTGGGCAATCGGCCTTGCGGTTTCACCCCGTAGGCGTCGCTGGGGATCGGGTGATCGTCGGCGGTCAGCAGTGGCAGATCGTCGGGTAGATGCTTGATCTTAAAATCTTTGTACTGGATCTTCATCGCAGGCCCGACGTGCACTTGGACGGCCAACACACCTTCGAGTGAACGTCCCTTCTCGTCCAAATCGATCAGGTCGGCGGTCGGATGCCCGTCGATCCAATGTTGATGATGATTGCCACGAACCAAGACGCGGTAATCGTGCCAAGCTTCGGTGTCAAAGTCCTTGATCGCTTCACTGCCAGCAAGTTTTCCAACCACCCACGGTTGTCCCTTGCTGTCGATAATTACTTTCTCGCCGGTGTGGGAAAGGATTCGGCGTCCCTTTTCTTCGTAAAGCATTCCGTTGTAATTGGGATTATCAGCGACGACATCGCATTGGTAGCCGGTCACGATGTCCAATCCAAGATCGGGACGCGATGTGCCACGATACTGAAGCCCACTGTTGCCGCCGGAGGTGACTTTGACTTTGACTCGCAAATCAAAATTGCGGATCGTCGAGTTCTTCCACGTGATGAAGCGGTTCATCTTGAGCGAGCCATCGGTCACGCCGGTCAACGCACCGTCTTGCACCGACCAATACTGCGGGTCGCCCGACCACTGACGCAGTGTCTTGCCGTCAAACACACGGACGAAGCCATCTTTGTCTGCTCGCGTGCCAACCGCCGCCGAAGCCTCGGGATGAGGCGCCGTCGAGGGCGTGAAACCTTTCAACGGATCAAGCGGACCGCCTAGTTCATCGACGCGATCGGTGGTCCGTTGACGCATTGCTTTGAGCGTTTCTGCATGTTCGGGATCCAAGGCCAAATTGACCAATTCGTCAGGGTCGTTTTTCAAATCGTGCAAGAATTCGTGGTTGTCATGATCAAAATAGCGAACGTATTTGTAGCGTTCGTTGCGGATGCCTTCGAAGGCTGGAATCCGATTGCGAACGGCGAAGTGTTCGTGAAACGATTCGGTCCGCCAATCGGCTGGTTTTTGTGAGTCCACAATCGGTTTCAGAGAATGACCTTGATAACGCTTGGGAACTTCGACGTTCCCCCAATCCAAGAATGTCGCGGGTAGATCTAAGTTTAACGCGATCGCGTCGCTGACTTTGCCTTGCTGAGTTTTTGGTACTCGTGGATCCGCAACGATCATCGGCACGCGAAGTGCTTCCTCGTAATGCGACCACTTGCCGGCAAAACCACGGTTGCCCATGTAGTAGCCATTGTCGGCCGAGTAAACGATGATCGTGTTGTCAGCCAATCCGGCTTCTTCCAATGCGTCGATAAAACGCCCGATTGCGCCATCGATACCGCTAACCATGCGGTAATAAGCTCGCATATTGGTTTGATATTTTTCGTCGGTATTCCATCGCCAAAAATAACGTTCGCGATTGATGGTGGTTTTTAGAAAGTCGGGTTGTCCGTCGAAGATCGCGGGATCGCCGAGTCGCGGTGGGGCGATTTGGACATCTTCGTACATCCCGTCAACCGCGCGAGGCCATGGGAAGTGACCGATCCCAGGGCGACGATCACCGTCTTCGGCATGGCAAGCGTTGAACCACATGTTCAGTGCGAACGGTTTGTCCTTGGGCTGATTCTTGACAAACTCGATGCCGCGATCAACGATCAATTCGGTTTCGTGACGCAAACTGCCATCGGCTTGTTTTTTGTAGTACGGGTTTCGCCCAATCGCTTCGAACTCGTCAAAGTGATCTTGGTTTCGATAGCCCGCAGGCATCTTGGCGTGCCATTTACCGAAGTAGCCAGTGCGGTATCCGTTTTCTCGCAACAGGTCGCTGTACAAGGTCTCCACGGCATCGGCTCGCGCCGTGTCTGGATTCGCGGAGGTACCGAAACTGCGTCCCGTTAATCCCGACAGGATGGTGGTGCGGCTGACCCAGCAAATGGCTTGGCTGACAAACGCGTTTTCGAATCGTGTGCCTCGCGCGGCCAACGCATCAATGTTGGGCGTTTGAATCACATCGTTGCCGTAGCAGCCAATCGTGCTGGTGGTTTGATCATCGGCAAAGAAGAACACGATATTGGGACGCTCGTCGGCACGCGATCGTCCAGGCATTAGCAGCAGCGCGGTAACGACGATAAGCGATAGCACAGAGAAATGTTTTTTCATCATGGCGGTTGGGAAACGAGGGAAAGGTTTTTTTAGATAGGGGGGATGTATGACTTGACTATTCAAAGTCACTTGTCATCTCGGCTCGTGACTTCAGCAACCGCTGCGTGATGTCGGGTCGAGATTCTGCAACATTATTTTTCTCGCCAATGTCTTGGCTTAGATCCGCAAGAAACAGTTTATCCTTCAATCGGCCACCGTCTTTGCGCTGGGTTTCGTTGATTGACGTGTCACGAGGGTTGCCAATCAATTTCCAGTTCTCCTCGCGGATCGCCCACTGAGCGTTTTTGCCGCCACCACCAAACTGCCAATAAAACGTTTCGCGTGGCGGCTTTGCATCATGACTCAAAACATCCACGATCGAAACACCATCGAGCGTGTTTTCAGGCGGTTTTACGTCGCACAGCTGACAAAGCGTTGGCAACCAATCACAAGCGGTCATGAATTGGTCACGTGTTTGGCCGGCGGGGAATTTTGACGGAAAGCGAACGATCGATGGAACTCGAATGCCCCCTTCGAATAGCGAAAACTTGGCTCCCCGATAGGGCCCGGCGTTGCCGCCACCACCAAAGGCGCGAATCTCGGTGCTGTGGCCATGGTCGGCTTGGTAGATGACGATCGTGTTTTCGCTCAGCCCACTGCGATCGAGGTGCTCGATCACTTCGCCAATGTACTGATCCATCGTCGACAAAAACGCACCGTACTCACGGCGGGGGGATGGCAGGTCCTTGTAACGCTCGAGCCAATCAGGAGTTCCTTGATAGGGGTAGTGCGGCGCGTTGAACGCCCAATACAGGAGCCAGGGTTGATCGGACGGTTTGTCGATAAACGTTTTACAGCGATCCACCATCAACTGAGGAAAATACTCGCCCGGTCGATAGACTTCGTGTCCGTTGTCAAACAGGTCATGACGGTTCGGCCCGGCCCAGAAAAAGAAGTGCGAGTAGTTATCGATACAGCCACCAAGATGGCCAAACCAGTCCTCAAAACCTTGCCCCTTCGGATTCTTTTCTGCCGTCTGACCGAGATGCCACTTGCCGACTTGTCCGGTGCGATATCCCGCGTCACGAAAGACTTCGCCGATCGTGACTTCTTCGGACCGCAGATCGCCGTTGCCAGGTTGTCCCGCGCGTGCGGGGTAACGTCCCGTCAACAATCCCACACGACTCGCCGAACACACCGGTGCAGCCGAATACATCTGAGTCAGCAGCAGTCCTTGGTTGGCCAAGCGATCCAAATTCGGCGTCTGCAAATCGGTGACGCCCAAGCACCCCAGATCGATCGAGCCTTGGTCGTCGCCGTAAATGATCAATACGTTGGGTCGTTCGGCCAGCGATGGTTTTGCAAACGCCGCCAACAAGATGGTCAACGCTACGACGGCAGCAATCCAAGAAAATCGAATCATGGTCAGGCTTGGGTTAAGAGATAGCGAGGTAGTGACGGGGCACCGAACGGTCCGTGTCGTCCAAGAACGTCCAGCTTAATAAGATCACAACCCGACGCGTATGTTTTAAAGTTGCGTGTTTATCTTTAGGGGCAAAGCCCCGGACGTTTACCTAGCCCAGCCCAACGGGCTGGGACCAAGAAAACCAATGAATGGAAGGGCCAACGGTCCGGCCGTTTGCTCGGCCTTAATGACAGCGGTTGGCAAATTGCTGGGCCTTTGGTCCGGGGAACGTCTTCAAAGCGGGTTGTGATGGTGATTGCTTAGCGGTCTCAGGTGATCACTCGGCGTGATAGCCTCGCCACATCCATACCAACGTGTCATCCAACGTGTGCTCGAACACTTTGCGGTCACAGTGCCGTGTCGCTCGGCTAAACACGTAGCGGTAATCATATCCCTTTGCTTCTAGTGCTGCGGCAGTCCGCTCATTGGCCATCACCCAATTGTGATGCGTTCTCTCGGGATCGTTCGCGCGGTTGTCGTTCTCGGAAACATGCGTAAAGATCCGCAGAGGCTTCTTTTCGCTGTTGGCGATCAATTTCATGCTCGAATGGTATTCCCAAGCACCCAGCGGGTAGTCGGCTTCTTCGGGAGCGTCGTCGTCTTGTTGGTCCACAAAGGTGCCCGAGTAAGTGATCAAGCGGCGAAACAAGTCGGGGCGAAACCAGCCCATCGTCAGCGCCGCGGCGCCTCCGGAACTGCATCCCATCGCGGCTCGGCCCCATGGGTTTTCGGTAAACGCAATGTGGGGATAGGCCGCTTTGATTTTCGGGTTGTTGAGCACCGCGGGCAGAACTTCGTCATTAATGAACCGGGCATAGCGATCGGACATCGTGTCATATTCCAGTCCTCGTTCGCTTCCCTTGCCATCGTTGCCTCCGTTTTGGACCGCAATCGCGATAAAGGCGGGCAACCTACGGCTGGGATCTTTTGAGATCGTCAGATTATCGAGTGCGTTGCGGACCAAATCCAATCGGCTAGGACCATCCATCGTGACCAAGATCGGAGCCTTGTTCCCGTCGACGTAGGCGGCGGGAACATAGACAAAAATCTTTCGTTCCTTGCGGACTTCCTTTTTCGGGTTCAGCGTGGTGTCCGTGCCCGGAAAAATCTTGCTGTCGGCAAGTGGCATCGTGAATTCAAAATACTTGCCCTTCGGATTTCCTCGGTCGGTTAAATCGGGATCGATCGAGTAATTGGGGCCGACAATGTGCTTGCCGTTGCCCTCGGTCCCAGGATTTTCGGAATAGGTGTCCGCCGCCGACGCGAGACTGCAGCTAACCGGGATGGCAAGCAGGGCGACGAAGCAAGTGGACGTCAAACGAACGATTGATTTCATGAACATCGAGAACTTTGCGGAGAGATATTGGGTGCGAGTGTGGCTACGCGATCACGTCGTTGATGATGCGGCCGTGAACGTCGGTTAACCGAAAATCGCGACCGGCATAGCGGTAGGTCAATTTCTTGTGATCAAATCCCATCAACTTCAGCATCGTGGCGTGCAAGTCGTGCACATGCACGCGATTTTCAACCGCTTTGAACCCAATCTCGTCGGTCATCCCAATCGTCTGGCCGCCTTTGACACCGCCGCCAGCCATCCACATGGTGAAGCCATGATGGTTGTGGTCTCGACCATTCATCTTGCCCTGGTTCGAGCCTTCTTTGGGCATCTCGACCACCGGCGTCCGGCCAAACTCGCCACCCCAAATCACCAAGGTTTCTTCGAGCAAACCGAGCCGTTTCAGATCGGCCAATAGCGCCGCGATTGGCTGGTCGACTTGGCCGGCGAGCCGTTTGTGGCCGGCGTTCAAGTCGTCATGGTTGTCCCAAGGTTGTCCGGCTCCGGTGTAAAGCTGAACATACCGTACGCCTCGCTCGACCAATCGGCGGGCGATCAAGGTTTGACGCGCAAAATCGCCGGGGCCATAGGCTTTTCGTACCGCCGCCGTCTCTCGCGAAACATCAAACGCGTCGGTTGCTTCGTACTGCATCCGGTACGCCAGTTCAAACGACTGGATTCGTGATTCCAATCGTGGGTCTTCCAGACGCTGCGCTGCATGACGCTGGTTGATCGACGCCAGCAGGTCCAATTGTTGACGCTGGTCGTACTCCGAGACTCCGGGCGAGCGAATATTGTCGATCAGTTTGTCGACACGCTCGTGACTCGAATCGATATAGGTGCCCTGGTATTTACCCGGCAGGAAGCTGTTCTGCCAATTTTGAGACTCTTTGATCGGGTAGCCACCGGGGCACATGACGATGAACGATGGCAGATTTTCATTCTCGCTTCCAAGTCCATACGTCATCCACGATCCGACGCTGGGGCGGACCAGTCGTGATTCGCCCGTATTCATCAACATCAGCGAAGGTTCGTGATTGGGAACATCGGCATGCATGGAATTGATCACGCAGATGTCGTCGATGTGCTCGGCTGTTTTGGCGAACAACTCGCTGACGTGAATTCCACTCTCCCCGTAGGGTTTGAACTTGAACGGAGACCCCATCACGTTGCCGGTGGGACGTTCTGTTTTTAAGGTGCCGGTGGGCGCTGTTTTGCCATCGAACTTGGCCAGTGCCGGTTTGTAATCGAACGTGTCGACATGGCTCGGTCCCCCGTTCATGAACAGATGGATGACGTATTTCGCTTTGGCGGGAAACTGCAGCGGCGAAGATCCAGCGGCCATCGCGTCTCGGCTAAGCATGTCGCCCAATGCGACCGCACCGAAACCGGTACCACATCGGCGCAGCATTTCACGACGCGAAAGAGAAGACGAAAATGGATTCATCGAATCGCACTCAGGGAGGGAGGAAGGGAGGGAAGGCGGGAGCGAGCGAGGGGGGATCTTGAGGACGCTGTTATTCTAACGGATCTCGCCAGCGTGTCGTGGGCAATTTCTAGGTGTCCGTCTGTAGGTGTCCGTCAGGGGCGTCCGATCCGAAACAATGAAAACGCGATTGTCGCACGCCTCTCCGCGAAACAAACCTCGTTTACAGTCCATGTCGTTGCATGGGACTCGCTAGCGGTGCGTCCAAAACATCCTTGCAGTCGGCGTTCCGCTGCTTCCAGGACTACTGCTTGCGGGACTACTTCAGCTCTTCGAAGCCTTCGAACGCGTCGTCGCCGCTCGCCATCGGTTCACCGCCAAATCCATCGTCTGCGGGCACTTCGGCTGCGACCTCGTCGCCGGCAAAACCTTCGTTTTCGCCGAACGCTTGCTCTTCCGCTTCCTCGGGCATGGCCTCGGGGTCGGCGGCTGCCTTGGGCTCTCGCGGTTTACGGTTGCCCATTAGCGATACAATCGGTACCGCCAGGATGACCGCGACGAGAAAGACGACCCAGAGAATGAAATAGATCATCGATAGATGGCAAAACTCACGAGGAACGAAGGAAAACGTGGGTCTGTTAGGATAGTTGCCGCACGGCGACCACGCAACGAAAACATCCGCAGATGCCCGCCATCTATTATTCGTAATTCCATTTCATGATCCACGGATCCTGCATCTCTTTCTGCATCGCTTTCAGCTTGGCCTGGTAACGCTCCAGGATATCTTTGTGCCCTTCGCTGTCGGCTAGATTGCTCGTTTCATTGGGATCGGCCGCAATGTCGTATAGCTCGAATTGGGGGCGGTGGACATAGCCGTCAACCGTTTTGTTGCCGTACGGCGCGTCAGGCCCTTTGTTCCACTGAGCCTGCCAACTGCTGGCGGCCCACAAATCCGAGGCGAACGGGTACGGCAGCGGATAGGCGATATTCCAGATCAATTTGTACTTGTCGTCGCGAACGACTCGCATCGGGTAGTACATTTGGATTTCATGGAACGTGTGCGAGGCAAAGATGGTTTCATGATGCGGTTCGGACGGGGTTGCCAAACAGTGCATCCATGATTTGCCGTGGTAGGAGTCGAATTTTTGACCGCCGTCACGATTGTCTTTCATCGCCTCGTCACGCTCGGCCCAGTACTTTTTGACGTTGATTGGATTTTTGGGGCCGTTTGTTTTGGGATCCAGTCCGCCGGCGAAATCGAGGATCGAAGGAGTGATGTCGATGTGGCTGATCAGGGTCTCGGATTCGACCCCGCGTTCGCTTTGGTAGGGATCGCGAACGACAAAGGGAACTCGCAGCCCTCCTTCGTAGACAGTCGTCTTGCCTCCGGCGAACGCCATTCCGTGGTCGGCGGTAAACACGATCATCGTTTTGTCGTAGAGATCGTTGGCCTTCAGGATTTCGACCAAGCGAGCGACGCCTTGATCAATCCGTGAACACGATTGGTAGTACTGAGCCAACTCTTCGCGTGTCTCGGGCGTGTCGGGCAAAAACGCAGGCACGATCACGTCCGCAGGATCGTAGAACACCTCGTCGACGCCGGGGTAAGCCTTGCCGTTGGGCTTGTTGCCAAATAGATCGGGCTTCAGTTCGAGCTTGCTGGTTTTGTCCACGCCGCCACCGCGATGGGGGTCCGAGGTGGCAAAGTACAAAAAGAAAGGCCGATCATCGCTCGAATCGGTGATGAAGCCGCGACTCGCATCGGCCATCTCAACGGCGTTGCGTGAATTGCCTTTTAGATAGGTTTCAAAGTGATAAACCGCCTCGGGCGCAACGTGGTACTTGCCGATCTGTCCCGTGCGGTAGCCTGCGTTCTTCATCACTTGCGGCATCGCCAAACCGACCACGTCGTGAAACGACGCAAATTTGTGGTAGTGGTGTTGGTGACCAAAT
>NZ_JBFHFD010000262.1:0-11080 GCF_041583735.1 Novipirellula sp. | reverse complement strand
TTCCTCGACTTCGTAACGGACACGGGTGATTGGGCTGAAGACCGCGTCGATTGGAATGATTCCAATTTCGTGGTCAACGCTGCTGTGCTCGGTGCTTGGCACATAACCACGACCATTTTCGACAACCATTTCCATCATGAATGGAACATCGTCGGTGAGGGTCGCGATGACGTGATTCTTGTTAATGATTTCGACATCGGCATCGGTTTGGATGTCCGCGCCGGTGATCGGGCCCGCTTTGTCACGTTCAACCGTGATCACGCGAGTCGCTTCGGTGTGGTTGCGAACGACAAGGCTTTTCACGTTCAACACGACTTCGGTCACGTCTTCCATCACGCCTGGGATGGTGGTGAATTCGTGTTGAGCACCACGGATTTTAATTTGAGTGACCGCACTGCCCATCAAGCTACTTAGCAGTACGCGACGCAGGCTATTGCCGACGCTTGCACCAAAGCCGCGCTCGAATGGTTCTGCTGAAAACTTACCGTAGGTCGATGTGAGGGTATCGCGATCGACTTCGAGCGAGCTTGGAAGTTCCATGCCACGCCATCGAATGTGCATCGTCATAAAGCCTCAATATGTTTGTGGGTGTGTGGGAGTGGGGTCAGCTGCAATTACGTCGGGCTCGAGGAATCGGCCACTCGGTGATTAAACACGTCGAGGTCGATCACACCGCCCTGCATCGCAACGCAGACAAAGGGGAGCGTCACCGCAGATCGGGACGCCAAGGTGGATTACACGCGTCGTTTCTTGCGTGGTCGGCAACCGTTGTGAGGGATCGGAGTGACTTCTTCGATCAACTTCACGTTCAAGCCAGCGGCTTGCAATGAAGTGATCGCACTTTCGCGACCCGACCCTGGGCCCTTCACGCGGACTTCGACGTCACGCATGCCGAACTTGGTTGCCTTTTCAGCGGCTTGCTGTGCAGCACACTGGCCCGCAAACGGGGTGCTCTTACGGCTTCCCTTGAAACCACTGGTTCCCGCACTCGCCCAGCACAATGTGTCACCTTTGGGATCGGTGATTGTGACGGTGGTGTTGTTGAACGTTGCGTGGATATGGGCAATGCCGCTGGTGACGTTGCGGCGAACTCGCTTCTTTTTGTTGGTCTTTGCCACTGCAAAGTCTCTATCAGTGAAATTGGGTGAGGTTCAGTAAGTTGACGATGGGGTGTTTCAGGCAGGACGAGAAACGAAGACTTTCTGCGTTTCTCAGCCACAGGACTGCGATTAACGCAAATCCTTGACGCCCTTCTTGCCCGCAACCGTCTTGCGAGGGCCTTTACGAGTCCGAGCGTTCGTTTTGGTTCGCTGGCCACGTACTGGCAAACTGACGCGATGACGGATGCCGCGATAGCATCGGACTTCGCGAAGTCGGTTAATATTTTGGGTGACTTGACGACGAAGAGGACCTTCGACCGTGTATTCACGCTCAAGTAGTGCGGTGATTCGGCTCAGCTCATCTTCAGCCAAGTCGTTCGCATTTCGTGTTGGCTCAATCCCAAGCTTTTCGCACACCTCACGGGCCGTATGCAAACCGATCCCATACAAATAGGTCAGCGAATATTGGATTTGCTTGTCGTTTGGCACATCGACGCCCATCAGACGGGGCATAACGGAACTCCTGCAAGTATCGATCAGAGGGACGGCAAAATACGACGAACGTGTGACACATTGGGTCAAGGTGCACGATGCATCGGCCAAGAATCCCGGACTATACCGTCTGGCCCCCTTTTTGCTCAATGGGGACGTGGGATGATTTTTCTAAGAATTTTCACGAACCATTCGGATGAACTCCGTTGGGACGCTGTTTTTCGAAGAGGCGATGACGCGGGTTTGCTCGATTTGGCGGAATTTGGAGAGCTCGATCGACAGAGTCGTGTCTCCACAAACCGAGGACCACACTCGAGTTAGCCAAACTTCGTCGCAACATGGTAGCAATTGTCGGTAGATTTCGGCACCGCCCACCACATAGATTCCACGGTTCTTGGAGGAAGTGTCCGAGCCAGCGGAACTTTCTTGTTGAGAAGTTGGGGACGATTGCGAAGCTGGGGCCTTGCGGGCCATCTGGACCGCTTGTTCCGGATTTTCGGCGCGGCACACGCCTTCACATTTCCAATCGGCGTTGCGAGTGACCACGATCGTGCGGCGGCCCGGCAGCGGACGGCCAATCGAATCGTACGTCCGCCGACCCATGATTAGCGTCCCCCCCATTGTCAGCTGTTTGAACCGCATCAGATCGCTCCGCAACCGCCACGGCATATCGCCATCTTTGCCGATCACTCCCGTGGGGGTCATCGCCACCAACGCGATCACAGGCGATCGATCTGCATCTTCCATGGCCGCCGCAGCATCGTCGGTCCTCACACCTGCAAAACTCATACGGCGATCGGGGCTTTAATGCGGGGATGCGGATCGTAATCGGTCAACTGGAAATCCTCGAACGTGAATCCGTCAATCGAGTCGGGGGTCGATTGAATTTGCATCTTCGGTAGCGGTTTGGGATGCCGTGTCAGCTGCTCGCTAGCTTGGTCAAAATGGTTGCGGTAAAGATGGACGTCCCCCAATGTATGAACGAAATCGCCCGGTTCGAGTCCTGTGACCTTCGCCATCATCATCGTCAGCAGTGCGTAGCTGGCGATATTAAAGGGAACGCCAAGAAACAAATCGGCACTGCGTTGGTACAGTTGGCAGGAGAGTTTTCCGCCCGCAACGTAGAACTGAAAGAGCAGATGGCAGGGGGGCAACGCCATTTTGTCGATCTGATGAGCGTTCCAGGCCGAAACGATCAAGCGACGGGATTGAGGGTTCTCGCGGATTTCGTTGGTGACCCAAGCGATTTGATCAATCGTTTCCCCATTGCCCCCTTCCCATGAACGCCATTGTTGGCCGTAAACCGGGCCCAAGTTTCCCTCTTCGTCAGCCCATTCGTCCCAGATGCTGACCCCATTTTCGCGGAGATAGCCGATATTGGTATCGCCACGCAAAAACCACAGCAATTCATGCAAAATCGAATGCATGTGCAGCTTTTTGGTCGTGAGCAGCGGAAAGCCGTCGCTCAAGTCAAATCGCATTTGCCGACCAAACAAGCCACGTGTCCCGACCCCGGTGCGGTCGTCGCGGTCGAGGCCATGATTCAAGACTTCGTCGAGCAATTGAAGGTAGGTTCGCATCGGATGAAGTTTGGATTTAAGTAAGGGTAAATAAGAGGAAACGTTGGTCGGCGGCACGGCCGCGCGACCACGCAATCATTCGATTGCTAATTCTATCCAGTTAAGAATGAGTTTGCCGAGTGCTGGCATCTTCAATATCTTCGGCCCGTGTCGGCCCGTGTCGGCCCGTGTCGGCCCGTGTCGTGTCACGGCCGAGTCCAATCGAGCGTCCAGTGTCGGTCACTGGTCGCATGAACGCACGCGGCGTCGATTCCACATCCCGCAGCAGCGGATCGGATCTCGTCCAGCGTCAATGCGGCGTGAAGCGATTGTCGCAGCAATTGCTTGGCCACCTCGTTTTCGCCCCCGGCGTGGGTTTGCACTAGCGATTCGACTTCGGCTGCCGATTCTGGACGCATCAGGTCACGGATGAACACGCGTCCCCCGCTCTTGACCAGTCGCATCGAGGTTTTGATCGCCTCGTCGGACTGTTCCAGATGATGGACCAGGCTGTTGGAAACCACTGTGTCAGCAATCTCGTCCTCATACCCCGTCATCGCTTTTGCGTCCGCTTGGTGGAGCATGATTTGGTCCAGCATTCCAGCGAAATCGACTTCTTGTTTGGCAAGTCCCAGCATCTCGGTCGACAGATCGACCGCGATGACTTCGATTGCCTTGTCGCGTGATGCAATTTCGATCGCCAAAATTCCGGGGCCACATCCTAAGTCGATCACTCGGGGGCCGGTCGTGCCGCCGGCAAACAAATCGTCGACGAAAATACGATTGACCTCGGCATGGTTCATCTGCAAATAGGCCACCGCTTCGTCAAATGCGTCCATTGTTTCAGGTTCAAGCGTACGAGCGAGTGTCACGTGATATTCCTGAAACGAGAGAGAACAGAGCGGTGTGCAACGTGAGTGCAGATTTTACGGGAGGTGTCTGGCCCATTCTATGAAAATTTCGCGATGCCGACTTCAAAACGTGTTCGTCTGACTACTATCGGGCATTAAGCCCGTGCCCCGTTAGCCATCTTGTGGTTTTGCCAGCTGGCCACCGCAATGGAGCGGACGCTGTTTTGCCGGCCGCTGTTTGCCGGGCGGGGATTGGCCGAACGCTCGGGGGCTTACGGGATAGTGCTGTGTGGTGGCGCATTGGGCTTTGTGGTAACACATTGGCATCAGCAGAAAGCGACGCTCCCGCGGTGTTTCGATTGGAACGGTAGTCCGGCGGTGAGATCAGATTAGCGGAACCAAATGATGATTGATTTAGGGAAATACAACGTTCTGGGGATCGACGTCAGTGCGATTGATTACGAAGCCGCAGTCAAACGGGTGATCGAGGCGGGCCAGCATCGCCAACCGCTCGCCGTCACGGCGCTGGCGGTACATGGCGTGATGACGGGGGTAGGCGACAAGGAGCACCAGTATCGATTGAACCAATTCGATTTGGTGTGTCCCGACGGCCAACCGGTTCGTTGGGCCCTGAACGGGCTGCACCAATGTGAATTGCCCGATCGAGTGTACGGGCCAACGCTGACGCTGAAGATTTGTGAAGCGGCGGCTGAAGCGGGAGTTTCGATTTTTTTGTTCGGAGCGACCCAAGAGATGCTGGACGGTTTTGCCAAGAACCTGGGTGCAAAATTTCCCAAGCTGCAAATCGCAGGCAAGCGAGCGTCGAAGTTTCGCAATTTGTCAGTCGCCGAACGGGATGAATTAGCGGCAGAGATTCGTGACAGCGGCGCTGGAATTTGTTTTGTCGGTTTGGGCTGCCCTCGCCAAGAGGTGTTTGCTTACGAAATGCGAGACCGCGTCAACATGCCGTTGATCGCAGTCGGTGCCGCGTTCGCATTTCACGCTGGCGTGTTGGCCCAGGCGCCATCGTGGATGCAACGCAATGGGTTGGAGTGGTTGTTTCGCTTTACTCGCGAGCCTAAGCGGTTATGGAAACGCTACGCGACGACGAACCCCGCCTTCGTTTCCTTGTTGACGCTGCAAAAGTTGCGGTTGTACGTTCGCCGCAGCGACGCGGGGGTCAAGCCTCAGGATGAAGTGTTGTTCGGCTAGCGAGCGAACATTCAACTATCCTCGGGTCCAACTATCCTCGGGGCTTAGCACCGCAAAATCGGAGCCGACGGCCTTAATCCAAGGTCGTCTACTTTGGTAGTGGCACGGCACCGCCTGCTAAGTTTGCGCAAAACTTGGCTTATCACACTTCTCTGAGGGAACCGGTTCATCAATCATGGCTTGGGCACGGTCGTGGAGTGTTTGAAAGGCAATCGGTTTGATTAGATGCAAGTCAAAGCCCGCTTGGATGGCTAAGTCACGATCCGTAGGGCCACCCCATCCGGTTAACGCGATCATTTTGATGCCGGCAATGGTTCGCGAACGACGAATGCGACGCGCGGTTTCATAGCCGTCCATGCCAGGCAATCCGATGTCCATGATGATCACATCGGGATGGGTCTGTGTGGCCTTCTGGATCGCTTCGACCCCATCATAGGCTTGGTACACCTGAAAACCTTCGGATTCAAAAAGTTCGGCAAGCAGTGCCGATGCATCTTTGTTGTCTTCGACCAACAGTAGCGATTTGCCTTTGGTCGTGACGGAGGATTCGGATTGGCATGACGTTCGCGATGCGTTGTCCGTGAAATCATCGGCAAACAAATTTGCGTCGCTTGACTGCATCGTCGTGGCTGCCGGCAGCGTTACAGTAAAGCAGCTGCCCATGCCGGGACCGCGACTGGTTGCCGATAGCGTCCCCCCGTGCAAGGCAACCAAGCGGTTCACGATGGTCAATCCCACGCCGAGCCCGCCGTACTCGCGAGTGCGGCTCGCATCGATCTGAACAAACGGTTCAAAGATGCGGTCGGCTTGCACCGGAGCGAAGCCAATCCCATTGTCGCTGACCATGATCGAGACCAAGTCATCGATCGGTTCTAGGTTTAGCGTGATTCGTCCCGCCTCGGGCGTGTATTTGGACGCGTTTCCAAGCAGGTTGGCAAGCAATTGAGCAAGTCGCACCCGATCACCGTCGACCCAAATCGGATCATCGGGGATCAGCGATTGGAAGCGTTGCGATTTGGATTTCAGCGAACTTTCGACCATTTCGATCGCATCGGCGATTGCTAACCGAAGATCGATTCGCCGAACTTGCAATTCGACCTTGCCACGACAAAAGCGTGACACGTCAAGCAAATCATCGGTGATGCGGATCAGGTGGATGGTTTGCCGGTGGATGATTTCACGCATGCGGCGGACCACATCGGGCGAACTTTCGTTTCGCTCGAGCAGTGCTAGGCTTGTGCGAATCGGAGCCAAGGGATTGCGAAGTTCATGCGCCAACAACGCCAGGAATTCGTCTTTTCGCAGGTCGGCTTTTCGCAAATCGTCGCTGAGTCGCTCGTTTTCGAGCGAGCGATTCTCAGCGAGGTCACGTTGGCGTTCTGCGCGATTGAACAGCATGATTGCAACGCAGTTCACGAAGACGTAAATGATCAATTGGACCAAATCAGGAACGTCATCAATCAACAAACTCGACGAGGGAGGGATGAAAAAGTGCGCTGCGGCAACCGTGCCCAGCCCAACCGCGAAGATCGCCGGTCCCGTGCCGGCGATCCAAACCGTCAATAACGCGCTGAGATAGAACAGGCTAAACGGACACTCCTCGTTTAACCACGGTTGCAATAGCGAACGGACCCAGATGACGACTCCGGTGCTGAGGATCGCCGTGCCATAACGTCGAACCATCGCTCGCCATGGGCCACTGCTGCGGTCGTTTAAGATCGATACCACTGCGGGCCTCCGGTCGCCGGCAGACCTGTCGAAGCGAGTCGGGATGAATGGTCCTGCTGAATCGCTTGCACCAATTCTTTGATATCTAGCGGTTTGGCGAACCAGCGGTCCCATCCGCGGCCAGCGGGCTCGTCTTCGATTCGGCGACGTGATCCCGTGATCGCGTAGACTCGCAAGTCTCGTGTCCGCTCGTTTTGCCGAATATGGTGCAGCGTTTCGAGTCCGCCCAGCATCGGCATCTGCATGTCCATTAGGATCACGTCGGGCAGCGTCCCCCAGTATTGCAGTCGCTCGCACGCCTCGCCTCCGTCGCGGGCCACATGCACGACAAACCCCTGGGATGCGAGTAGGTAGGTCATCAAGCTGCGTTCGTTGTCGGAGTCTTCCACGACAAGCAATCGCACCCGCGGATCGGTTATGCCGGCTTCACGCGTGCAAGCTTGACGCTTGCTGGCTTGGGGGATGGCAGCTTGGGGTATGGCGTTTTCGCGGGGCGAAGCGACTTCGCGATTGTCATGGTTCATCCGTGCGACGAGCGTGTCGATCATCGCTTTAGCGTCGATCAATGCGCCTCGATCAATCCGTGACTGGATCGCATCGAGGTGCAGCTGAAGCACGTTCAGCTGGTTGCGTCGTCGATGTTCGGCTTCGTCACGCAGTGGGACCGCGGTAAGCGTGTCGCTTGCGAGACCCGATTGGGATGCAAGCATCTCTTGACGAAGGATCGAGACTTCCGGTGGTGCATCGATCCCAACCTTCACAATTTGTCCGCGGACTTGAAGGATTCGAAGGGTGACACCGAGATTGGGAAAAACAATTTGCTGCTGAGAGCGGCGAGAGAGAACCAACATGGTTGGAATGCCTTCTGAGGAAGTTTTTTGCGGTGATTCGCATGCGAGGGCGAAAGCGGGGAAGCAAAAAACTTCGGCGGGTCACAAGGATTTCGAGCTGTGACCTACTCTAGCCGCCACCAGCGTCATCATCGACATCGGAGCGGCGTTTCAGGGCCTCTACGGTACATTCATCTGCACATCCCGGCCTGGAACTCGCTGGTAATATACGGCCGGGGGATGCCCCAGGCAACTAACAATGTGGGCCGACTGGGATCATTTTCGGGTTTCCCACCGGGGACCTTAGGGGCCGCAAAGCTGGCAATATTCGCCATTGACACCGCTTTCTTTGATCAGCGACATAGGGTTCACGTCAAAACATGTGCTTCCCCTGCGCCCCGAAGACAATGTTGTCCATCACAATAAATATTAGCCGACTGAGCGTTGCCATTTTTGCGATGGCGATTGTTTTCGTCGATGTTTGCGTTCTTTACGCAGCCGATTCACCAGAAACCAAGTCCGCCGAGACGGCGTCGCCCCGCAAAATGACGTGGCGACCCGTCTCCGGAAACGCTTCGCAGGATGCGGCGACGGTAAAGTTAGCCAGCGGAGAAAAGTTAGCCAGCGAAGAATCCGACGGCTCCGAGCCTTCCGCCGTGGCTCCCGTGTCGTACGATTTTTATGATTCTTTCGTGGGCGACCCGTTGTCGCCCCGAGAAGAGTTTGCCACCGAGTTTGATGGTTGTGACAGCGGATTTTGCGACGGTTGCGACGCATGCGATAGTATGGGGATGGCGAGCCACCGAAATCAATTTTGGGTACGCGCCGAATATCTGGCGTGGGCACTTGATGGAATCCGTTTGCCAGCGTTGGTGACGACCAGCCCCGCAGGCACCACGCCGGAAAACACCGGCGTGCTCGGCCAATCGGGAACGACGGTGTTGTTTGGTGGCGACGAGATCTTGGATTCGCTGCGATCCGGGGCCCGCATTAGCGTAGGGCGGATCGACTCCAACCGCGACGGGGCCATTGAACTGTCGGCGCTTGGCGTGTTCAGCGATGGCGAGAGTTTCAGCAATAGCGGCAGCCTACTCGCCCGGCCAGTCTTCAACACACAAACCGGCGCGGAAGATGCGATGCTGGTGGCACATCCCGATTTCCTTCGCGGAGCGGTTCGAGTGCAAGTCGAAAACGAACTGTACGCCTTCGATGTGCTACGGCGTCAACGATTGGTCTCGTCGGCTTGTGATAGCTTGGATTTGTTGATTGGTTATCGCCATGCTCGCCTGGACGAAATGCTTCGCATCGATCAAGCGTCCACCTATACGGCGGCGCGAGGCCAGATTGTTTCCGGCACGTCGGTCGTTTTGTTTGATGATTTCGACGTTGAAAATCAATTTAATGGTGCGGAAGTCGGTTTCAATTACCGCCGCCGTTCGGGAACTTGGACATTGGCCACGCTGCTGAAAGTTGGGCTCGGCGTCAATACCGCCGAAGTCACGATTGATGGTGGGACCACCAACACTGTTCCTGGTTCTGGTTCCGCGTCGTTCACGGGCGGGTTGCTTGCTCAACAAACCAACATCGGTCAATACGACGATTCGCAGTTCACGGTGATCCCCGAAGTGGGAATCACCTTGTCCAAACGAATCGATGATTTTGTCGAACTCTCGCTTGGCTACAGTTTGCTGTATTGGTCCAATGCCACGCGAGTCGCCGATGTGATTGACCGCAGCGTATCGCAGTTTCCCCCGGAACCATCATCGGGCAGCGGAAATCCCCGGTTCAGCTTTGAAACCGACGATTTTGTCGCCCACGGCTTGACGACTGGCGTGAAGTTCTCGTTCTAACACGAATCGTCAAACCAATGCGCCTACGCTGTCGTTTCGACGGAAAGCGTCAGCATCTCTTCGGTTGAAACACCGTAACGATCAATGCTCTGCACGCGGATGCTAAACGTTGTCGGCGAGCTCGAGTCGAGATCGACGTTGGTCTTTAGCACATTGCCTTCGATCGTGAATGACGCGTTGTCATCGCTGCCAGCTCCGCTAACGAGCAGGTAGATGTGTTCGTCATCGGCGTTCGCATCGGTGGTTGATAACAAGCCTACCGAGGTGCCGGTCGCGGCATTGGCGGGGATCGTGGTGTTATCAAGGGCGATTGCGGTCGGAGCCACATTGGGTTCGCTGATCGTGATCTCAAGCACTTGTTCGAATGACAATCCGCCCGCGTCTTCGCTGCGGACACGGACTGCATACAAGCTCTGGATCGCCTCGTCAAAAACTTCGTTCGAGACAAGTTTGCCGTCAGCGATCTTGAATGGTTCCGACGTTGCGCCGGCCTCAGGCACGATGGTGTACGTGAACGTGTCGCCTGCGTCGGGATCTTCGCTGCTCAGCAATCCAATCTCGGTGTCGGCAGCTTCGTTCGCGGCAATGGTGGTGCGTGAAACCGAGATCGCTGTCGGAGCTTCGTTGACATTGGTGACGTTAATCGTGAAAGTTTCTTCCACGGTCAATCCGCCGGCATCGGTGCTTTGAACGCGAACGCTGTAACTCGATTTCGTTTCAAAGTCGAGCGTGGTGTCGGTCTTCAGCGAGTCGCCGTCGATCGTGAACGATCCGTTGTCGGTGTCCCCAGTGCCGCTGACCAAAGTGTAGGCATGCGTGTCACCTGCATCGGCATCGGTGCTCGAAAGCGTGCCAATCGTGGTGCCCAATGCGGCGTCCTCGGCAATCGAGGTTTCACTTAGTGCGATCGCAGTCGGTGCAACGTTGGTGACCTCGGTGACGGTAATGGTAAAGGTTTGCTCGAAGGTCAATCCGCCCGCATCGGTGCTTTGAACACGGATGCTGTAGCTGGGTTTTGTTGCGAAGTCGAGCGTCGTGTCGGTCTTCAGCGAGTCGCCGTCGATCGTGAACGATCCGTTGTCGGTGTCCCCGGTGCCGCTGACCAAAGTGTAGGCATGCGTGTCACCTGCGTTCGCATCGGTGCTCGAAAGCGTGCCAATGGTGGTGCCCACCGCAGCGCCCTCGGCGATCGAGGTTTCGCTTAGTGCGATCGCAGTCGGTGCAACGTTGGTGACCTCGGTGACGGTAATGGTAAAGGTTTGTTCGAAGGTCAATCCGCCCGCATCGGTGCTTTGAACGCGGATGCTGTAGCTGGATTTTGTTGCGAAGTCGAGCGTGGTGTCGGTCTTCAGCGAGTCGCCGTCGATCGTGAACGATCCATTGTCGGTGTCCCCGGTGCCGCTGACCAAAGTGTAGGCATGCGTGTCACCTGCGTTCGCATCGGTGCTCGAAAGCGTG
>NZ_JBFHFD010000261.1:0-11161 GCF_041583735.1 Novipirellula sp. | reverse complement strand
GCCGTACCCAATCGATAACCATCCGTGCAACCTCCGTGCGATGAAAATCTAATTCGCAGAATCATTCGCACACGCACGAGAAAGGGCAAGAAAAAGTTTTGGGGTATAAAAAGGCTGGAAGCCTATCCCACGTTAGCCTAGCCAGAATGCGACGGCGGTAGCGACGTCGTCGTGTTCGAGTGCTTCGTGGGCCATCAATTCGTCGGCGACCGCCGCGATCGCTGCCCACCACTGCTCGTCTTCCATCCGGCGATACAGACGGGCGATCAGCTGTTCGAGAAATCGGACTTGCTGGACGCCGCTGGCGAACAAGCCGACCGATCGCTCGCATGCTTGTTGCCAATCGCCTTGCCAAGGCCCGAAGTGGGCTGGATGAAGCCGCTCGCCTCGATAGATCATCTCGGCGACGGGACCGGCCAAGATGGTCATCAATTCGCGTTGTCGTTGCCAGTCGCAGCCGGCATCCACTTTTCCCCAATTGACCAAACAATCGCCAAAACGCCGGGGTAAATCGTCGTCGATCATGCTATCAAGCCGAACTTCTTCGATCTGGGCGCCAAGCAGATAGCCGACGACCACATGGCCTGCTTCGTGGTAGGCGGTGAGTGTTTCGTCGTCGTCGTTCAATTTTGGCTTCCTTGTGATAAACTGCGACCGTCCTCCCCCCCAATTATCTTTGTTAGGGACGTTTCCGCAGCGCGGGAACGATCCTACGAAGGGCACCATCATTACGCGATTGAGACAACCATGAAAGCGTTATTGCTAACCGAATATAAAGAGATGCAAGTCACCGACGTCGATTCCCCGGAAGTGGGGGCCAACGATGTTTTGATTCAGGTCGAAGCGTGCGGCATCTGCGGCAGCGATATTCATGGCTATGACGGCAGCACCGGGCGTCGTATTCCGCCGTTGGTGATGGGGCACGAAGCGGCCGGGATTGTGATCGCCACGGGCGAAAATGTAACTGATTTGCCGGAGGGAACGCGAGTCACGTTCGATTCGATGGTCTCGTGCGGCGAGTGCCATTTTTGCCGACAAGGCGATGGAAACCTGTGTGATAACCGCATGGTGTTGGGCGTTTCCTGTGGTGAATACCGTCGTCATGGTGCGTTCGCCGAGCAGATCAGCGTGCCTCGACGGATCGTTTACACATTGCCGGAAGGTTTGCCGTTTGAGCATGCGGCGCTCGTCGAAGCGGTTTCGGTGGCGGTGCATGCGGCGAATGTCACCCAAATCACGCTGGGCGATACCGCCGTCGTGGTGGGGGCAGGGATGATCGGGTTGTTGACGATTCAAGCGGTTCGTGCGGCGGGGGCGACGCAGGTGATCGCGGTCGATTTGAACGACAAACGTTTGGCCGTCGCCAAAGAGCTTGGCGCGGACGTGGTTTTGCGAGGCGATCAAGTTGACGTGCCTGCGGAGGTGCGCAAATTGACCGAAGGCCGCGGAGCCGACGTGGCGCTGGAGGTTGTCGGCGCGACGCCCACGATCAACACGGCGATTGAATCGGTCCGCAAGGGCGGCAGCGTGACGTTGGTGGGAAACGTGTCTCCCAAAATTGAATTGCCTCTGCAATCGGTCGTGACGCGTGAGATTACGTTGCGAGGCACGTGTGGATGTAATGGGGAATACCCGCAATGCATCGATCTGATGAACCGCGGGATCATTAAAGTCGAGCCACTGATAACGGCCAAGATTTCGTTAAATGATGCTCCACAGTGGTTCGAGCGACTGCATGCGGGGGACCCCGACCAGATGAAAGTCGTCGTTCAGCCCCAGAAACATTGAGGCTGCGGCTAGTAAAGTAGCCGATAGAGTTGGTAGTGCCTGGACGCTTCGATTTGGCATACAATGAGACCATGATTAGCGAACCCACCATCATTCTGTCAGGCACCGATCCGGACCTCCCCCAGAACGTGCCTCTAGGACTTGCCCGCTACAGCAATATGCGCGAGATGGCTCGCGGCGGCAGTGCGATATTGCGGGCAGGATTCGATTGCGTGACGGGACGTACCGTTGCCATCAAAACGTTGTTGCCTGAAACGCGGCATGATCGACGCGAGCAGCGACGTCTCCTTCGCGAGGCACGGGTCACGGCCCAGTTGCAGCATCCCAATACGGTGCCGGTTTACGACATCGGCAACGACGAAGTTGAGGGGATGTACTTTGTCATGAAGCGGATCTCGGGAGAGAACTTTTTCGAGATCTTGAAGCGGATCGCACGACAGGACGAAGCGACGATCGCGGCCTTTCCTATGCATGCTCGCTTGGAAATTGTCGCCAGCGCGTGCCAAGCGCTTGCTTATTCGCACGCACGCGGAGTGATTCACCGCGACTTTAAACCCGAAAACATTTGGGTCGGAAATTTTGGTGAAGTCATCTTGTTGGATTGGGGGGTCGCCAAAGTTTGGGGGCATGCGGATGACAACGAACCGATCAACCGCAGCGTGTTGAAGACTCGCGAGTCCGATGGCGAGCAGTTGCGAACGTTGACGGGGGGTGGCCAGCGGCCGGGAACGCCGCTGTATATGTCGCCCGAGCAAGTGAACGGCAATCGCGGAATTGACGAACGCACCGATATCTTTAGCGCCGGAGTGGTGCTGTACGAGATGTTGGCGCTACGCGAGCCGTTCCGGGGTGCCGATATCAACGAGACGTTCGAGAACATCAAGCACAAAGAAATTCCACCGCCGAGCGAACGATCGCCCGAACGCAATATTCCCAAGGCGGCCGACGATGTGGTGATGCGAGCGATTCAGAAACGGCCGAGTCAGCGTTTTCAATCGATGCGAGAGTTCATCGATGCCGTGCGAGCGATCGCCTGTTAAGGACAGTGGGATAGGCTTCCAGCCTGTCACTAAGAACACTTCTTTTTCAGCGTAGCGAAAGTCACCAAGAGTTTCGGCTTTTCGGTTCAGGAAACCAAACTCTTGGCGAGTTTCGCTACCCTATATTTCGTAGCCTTATATTTCGCGGTCATCTAAACGTGCTCTTGATGACAGGTTGGAAGCCTATCCCGCACTTTTCAAACTACTAGGAAACGACAACTCGATGTGTGGGATTACCGGGGCGGTTTGGCTCAGCGCGAAGGTGGCGGTCGATGAAACGCTGCTGAGCAAGATGACCGATTCGATCGCGCATCGTGGGCCCGATGATTCACAGATGTGGATCGATACGGATCACCACGATGCCTATGGGAATCGAGTGGGCGTTGGGTTGGGGTTTCGCCGGCTGAGCATCATTGATCTCGAGGGGGCTCGCCAGCCAATGGCCAACGAGGACGGCAGCGTCCGCATGGTCTTTAACGGCGAGATTTTCAATTTCAAAACGCTTCGCCGTCGGCTCGAAGGAACCGGGCACACTTTTGCCACGCACGGCGATGGCGAACCGGTTTTGCATCTGTACGAGGATGTGGGAACTGATTGTTTTTCCCAGCTCAACGGGATGTTTGCGATCGCCATCTGGGATGCCAAGCGAAATCGGCTAGTGCTGGCACGCGACCGGATCGGGCAAAAGCCGCTCTATTATGCACTCAAAGACAACCGGCTCGTTTTCGGTAGCGAGCTGAAGTGCCTCGTGGCCGCAGGGGGCGTTTGCAACGAGATTGATCCCGCGGCGATCGACGAATTTTTGACCTACCAATACATCCCTCCTCCGGGAACGATTTGGAAGGGCGTGCGGAAGTTGCCGCCGGGCCATTTTGCGGTCTTTGAAAACGGGCAGGTTCGCGTCGAGCGTTATTGGGACTACGACCCATCGATCGAAATTCCGATCTCACACGGCGACGCGTGCGACCGGTTGCGAGAGTTGTTGACCGATTCGGTCCGGTTGCGAATGCAGAGCGATGTACCGCTTGGATCGTTTTTGTCGGGTGGCATCGATTCGTCGTTGATCACGGCGATCGCACAATCGCTTTCGGATCAACCGATCAAAACGTTTAGTATCGGATTCCCCGTCGCAGATTTCGACGAAACCGCCTACGCCGCCCAAGTGGCCAAGCATCTTGGGACCGACCATCAACGCTTTGAGGTGATGCCACATGGCGTCGATGTCATCGACAAACTTGTCTGGCACTACGACGAACCGTTCGGCGATTCGTCGGCGGTTCCGACTTGGTATTTGTCCGAATTGACACGCAAACAGGTGACGGTCGCGTTGTCGGGTGACGGCGGCGACGAGTTGTTTGCCGGTTACGAGCGGTACCGTGCGTTATGGCTCAGCAATAAACTGCAGAAGATGTTTCCGCTGCATCAGGTTCCAGGGATCGGCTTGGTCCAGCGGTTGCCTGATTCCGAGAAGCGTCGGTCGGTTGTGCGGCGTGCCAAGCGGTTTCTCGAGGCGTTGGGGCAACCGACGGCACGTCGTTATTTGAATTGGCTACAAATCTTTCCCGAATCGCTTCGCGCGTCGTTGTACAGCGACGACTTTGTTGAGCGTTTGCCGGGTGACGATCCTTTTGATTTTCTTGATGCCGCCTGGGCTCGTTCCAAGGGTCGTGACGTGGTGAGTCGGGCTTCGGCGAGCGATGTGTTGACCTATTTGCCGTGCGATTTGTGTACCAAAGTCGATATTGCGTCGATGGGGAACGCCTTGGAAGTGCGTCAGCCGTTGTTGGATTACCGCGTGGTCGAATTTGCTGCGACGCTTCCGGTGCGATATAAATTCCGGGGTGGTCGAGGCAAGTTGATATTGCAGGACACATTTGGATCGATGATTCCGCCATCGATTTTCACACGAAAAAAGATGGGCTTCGGAATTCCGATTGCAAATTGGTTCCGTGATGAATTGAAGCCGATGGTTCACGAAACGTTGTTGGCCGAGGATGCAAAGATCCAGCCGTTTTTGCGTCGCGACCGTGTTGCCGAATTGGTACGATCCCACGAACAAAACGAGCAGAATCACGGTTACCGATTGTGGAATTTGCTGATCCTTGAAAAATGGTTGCGCCGCTGGACTTGATTGCTGGGAAATCGTCAATCCGTCACTGTCCACCGTTAGCGATATTCCAAAGGCTTGGTGGAACTGCGTTGCAACCGAAATCGTTCAAGGTCACTATCATCTCGGATCATTCGCTATAGAATTATCAGAACCAGAACGGCGGAACTGGTAAGATGCGGATTCAACGAGTGCGTCGATCATGAATCGGACTGACACTAGAGCTCCCTCTTCAGGAAACCGTTGCTTTTCAAATGGCCTCACAATCTCAAAGCCAGACTCAGTCGATCGCCCCACCCAAATTGTTGGACTATCAAACCGACGGGTTTTTCGATGAATTAGTCGACGACAAAACGGTCGCCCGGCCGGACGCCGAGATGTTGATTGACCGGATCAACAGGTTGCCCGCCGAAGAATTGTTGCGTCGGCAGAAGGCGATCGAACGTGCCCTCTATCAAATGGGAATCACGTTTACGGTCTACAGCGATGCGGCGGGGACGGAAAAGATCATGCCTTTTGATATCGTGCCGCGAATCGTTTCGACGATGCTGTGGCATCATATTGAAGCGGGGCTGAAGCAGCGTATTAAAGCTTTGAATCTGTTTCTCGGTGACATCTATAACGAGCAGCAAATCGTCAAAGATGGCGTCATCCCGCGTGACTTGATCGATTCGGCATCGACGTTTTTGCCACAATGTGTTGGCTTAAAACCGCCTCGCAATGTTTGGTGTCATGTCACCGGAACCGACCTTGTCCGTGACAATACCGGCGCGGTTTACGTACTCGAAGATAATCTGCGTTGCCCCTCGGGCGTTTCCTACGTGTTGCAAAATCGGCACGTGATGAAAAAGAACTTTCCGCAAGTTTTCAGTGCGTCACGCGTCCGGCCGGTGCGTGATTATCCGGCTCGCTTGTATCAGATGTTGCGAGGCATGGCACGCGAGGATATCAATGATCCCACCGTGGCGGTGTTGACGCCCGGTGTTTTCAATAGCGCCTATTACGAGCATTCGTACTTGGCCCAGCAAATGGGAGTCGAGCTTGTCGAAGGCCGCGACTTGGTGGTGGAAAAAGACGTCGTTTACATGCGGACCACCGATGGGCTGCAGCAAGTCGATGTGTTGTACCGACGCGTCGACGATATCTTCCTCGATCCCGACGTGTTCCGTCCCGATTCGATGCTTGGTGTGAAAGGGTTGATGAGTGCTTATCGTGCCGGCAACGTCGCTTTGGCGAACGCACCGGGAACCGGGATCGCCGACGACAAGGTGATCTATGCGTTTGTCCCCGACATGATTCGCTACTATCTGAATGAGGAAGCGATTCTTGCCAATGTGCCCACCTATGTCTGCTCGCGAGCCGAAGACCGCAAGTACGTACTTGCTCATTTGGACGAGTTGGTCGTCAAAGCCGCCAACGAGTCAGGGGGCTACGGGATTTTGATTGGGCCTCACGCGACCAAGAAAGAACGGGCCGAGTTTGCGGAGAAAATTCGCGAAAACCCACGTAATTTTGTTGCCCAGCCAACACTGCAGCTGTCTCGGATGCCCACGCTTGCCGATGGCAACATCGAGGGGCGGCATGTCGATTTGCGTCCCTACATTCTTTGCAATAGCGAAGATGACGTATGGGTGATGCCGGGCGGATTGACTCGCGTGGCACTGCGGAAAGGGTCGCTGGTTGTGAATTCCTCGCAGGGTGGCGGCAGCAAGGACACGTGGGTGGTGGCCGATCCGGGGCAATCCGTTGCGATCGATGAACTCAGTTAGCGAGCGGCCTGTTTTTATCGCCGTTTCGTCTCGCGCGCGAGCAGGAGGCGGAACGTGTTTTTCTGACGGATCACTTGGTAATCCGGCTCCTCGTCATTCATACAACTTCCTTTTTCTTCTGACACAATACTCCCATGCTTTCTCGTGTTGCTGAATCAATCTATTGGATGAGCCGCCAGGTAGAACGAGCGGAGAATCTTGCCCGATTTCTGGAGATCACGCTTGGGATCGTGCTGGATCAACCCGAGAATTTGGTCGATCCTTGGGAGCCGCTTGTGCAGGTCACCGGGGACAATGAATGGTTTGCGAAAAAGTATGGCGAGGCCAACTCGCAAAACGTCGTCCAATTTCTAGCGTTTGATACCGAATACCATAGTTCGATGCTGACATCGCTACGGTGTGCTCGCGAAAATGCGAAAAGTGTTCGCGAGGGATTGTCGTCCGAAGCGTTCCTGCAGATCAACGAGTTCTATCACTTCGTGAACGATTCGGTGGCCGAGACGATTACTGATCCGACGGCCGAGTTCTTTGATGTGGTACGGCAACATGCGTTGTTTTGGTCAGGAGTGCTCGACAGCACCATGGCGCACGACACCGGATGGCATTTCGCCAACCTCGGCCGGCTGATCGAACGCGCCGACAAGACGTCACGAATCTTGGATGTCAAATACTTTAATTTGTTGCCTCGCGTCGATGATGTGGGGACCGCCGTGGATGATTTGCAGTGGTCGGCGCTGTTGTTGGCGATCAGTGGATTTGAAACGTATCGCCGCGAACATCATTTGATGGACATCGAGAAAGTAGTCAGCTTTTTCTTGTTCCATCGCACCTTTCCGCGTTCAATTTTGTCCTGCGTCGCGGGTGCCGATGCATCGTTGGATGCGATTCAAGAGGTTTCGAATTCCGCGTCATCGGGCACGGCGAAGAAGCAGATGGCGGCGCTGCGGCATCGGATGTCCTCGACCAATGTGAAAGAGGTGTTGGCCGGTGGGATGCATCAATTTATCGACAATTTGCAGCAAGAGCTAAATCAAATTGGTAGCTCGCTGAACCAAGACTATTTCAATATATCGACGACTTCATGACCATTCGTGTCACACTGCATCACCAAACACGTTACCTGTATTCGCGTGCGATCCATTTGGGGCCTCAGTTGGTTCGGCTTCGCCCGGCATATCATGGGCGGACTAAGATTGATGCGTACAACCTTAAGGTCGAGCCCAAGGACCATTTTGTCAATTGGCAACAAGATCCGTTTGCCAATCCGATTGCCCGCTTTGTCTTTCAGAAACCGACCAAAGAACTTTGTGTGACGGTCGATTTGACCGCAGACATGACGGTCATCAACCCGTTTGATTTCTTTGTCGAATCGTATGCGGAAAATTGGCCTTTCGATTACGACGCCGACGTCAAACAACAACTTGCGCCCTATCTGACGAAGCCGGTTGCGACGAAGAAATTTGACGAGTGGGTTGCATCGCTGCCCAGGGCCACCACGTCCATTAATGACTTTTTAGTCGAGATCAACCGCTTGACCCAACAGCGAGTCAAGTACCTAGTGCGAATGGAACCGGGCGTGCAAACGCCTGAGCAAACGTTGTCGTTGGGCAGCGGTTCGTGCCGTGATTCGGCTTGGTTGCTGGTCGAAACGTTTCGTCAATTGGGATTGGCGGCGCGGTTTGTCTCGGGCTACCTGATCCAATTGACCGCGGACGAAAAGCCGTTGGAAGGGCCCTCGGGACCGACCGCCGATTTTTGTGATCTGCATGCCTGGACCGAAGTCTTCTTGCCCGGTGCGGGCTGGGTCGGGCTGGATCCCACCAGCGGTCTGTTCGCGGGCGAAGGCCATATTCCGCTTGCCTGTACCCCGTCCTACACCGGTGCCGCACCGATCACGGGCGGCCACGAAGCGTGTGAGGTCGAATTCGAGCATACGATGACCGTGTCGCGGATCTACGAAGATCCTCGTGTCACCAAGCCTTACTCGGAAAAACAGTGGTCCGAGATTCTGCGAAGCGGTCAACAGATCGACGAGCGTTTGCGAAAAAACGATGTGCGTTTGACGATGGGGGGCGAGCCAACGTTCGTTTCTATCGACAATATGGAAGACCCTCAGTGGAACACCGATGCGGTGGGCGAAGAGAAGCGGGTGCTCAGCAACGTGTTGCTGCTGCGGCTTCGCGACAAGTTTGCTCTGGGCGGTTTGTTGCATTATGGTCAAGGCAAGTGGTATCCCGGCGAATCACTGCCGCGTTGGGCGTTGACATGTATGTGGCGGCGTGATGGGCAGCCCGTTTGGAATGATCCGCAATACATCGCCGACGAAGGCAAGGATTACGGATTAACCGCCGATGACGCGAGTCGATTTGTACAAATCTTAGCGTCCGAGCTGGGCATCAATGCTAAGATGTCGTTCCCGGTTTACGAAGACGTATTTCACTACTTGTGGCGAGAAAATCGTTTGCCGGTCGATGTCGACCCGACCGACCCCAAATTGGACGATCCCAACGAACGCGCAATGATGATGCGTACGTTCACTCAAGGGCTCAGCAAGCCAGTGGGATGTGTGTTGCCGCTGCGTCGGGCTTGGTGGCAAGCCAATCCGGGATGGATCAGTGGGCGATGGCCGGTTCGTGCGGAAAAACTGTATCTGATTCCTGGCGATTCACCGATCGGGCTTCGTTTGCCGCTTGAATCGTTGCCCAGTGGCACAAGTTCCAACGCCGTCTTTCATACGACGCCTGCGGATCCGTTTGCGGCACATCCCCCGTTGCCACCGTTAGGAAAAGGAAACGAGTCGGTTATTCTTGGCGGTGAAGAATTGGCGACGCTTCCGGTCAACGAACAGACGCTTGACGAAGAGGATCCCGATGATTTGCCGACCATTGACGATGTGATTAGCACGGCGCTCTGTGTCGAGTGTCGCTTTGGGCGACTGCATGTCTTTATGCCTCCGACACAGCGACTCGAAGATTACCTCGACCTGGTCTCGGCCATCGAGCAGACTTGCGTGAAGCTGGATGTTCCTGTGATCCTGGAAGGTTATCTGCCACCGCCGGATGACCGTATCGAGTATTTCAAAGTCACGCCGGATCCGGGAGTGATCGAGATCAACACGCAGCCGACCGATTCGTGGGAATCGTTGGTGCATCTGACCGAGACACTGTACGAGGAAGCGAAACAGAGTCGACTTGGCGCCGAAAAATTTGACCTTGATGGGCGTCACACTGGCACGGGTGGAGGAAGCCATATCGTGCTTGGTGGATCGACGCCGTCGGAAAGTCCGTTTATTCGGCGAGCGGATTTGTTGGCCAGCATGATTCGGTTTTGGAATAATCATCCTGCACTTTCGTATTTGTTTAGCAGTCGTTTTATTGGCCCGACCAGCCAGGCGCCACGGATGGACGAAGCGCGTGTCGATGCGGTCTACGAGATGGAGATTGCGCTGAGTCAACTCGACACGCTTGGGCAGCATCAACCGCCATGGTTGGTCGACCGTTTGTTTCGCGATCTGTTGGTCGATTTGACCGGCAACACGCATCGCACCGAGATTTGCATTGACAAACTCTATTCGCCGGACTCGTCGACCGGCCGACTCGGGCTTGTTGAGCTGCGTGGATTCGAGATGCCACCGAACCCGCGAATGAACCTCGCTCAACAGTTGTTGATTCGTGCCGCGATCGCCGTGTTCTGGGAAAAGCCGTATCAAGAGCCAATGTCACGTTGGCAAACCACGTTGTACGATCGCTTTATGTTGCCTCATTTCGTCTGGCAGGATCTTTGTGATTTGATCGACGATCTGAATCGCCGCGGCGCCACGTTGCGTTCGGAATGGTTCGCACCGCAACACGAATTCCGTTTTCCAAAGATCGGCGAGGTCACCCATCAAGGCGTCCAGTTGCGGCTGCGAAGCGGGATCGAGCCGTGGTATGTGATGGGCGAAGAACCGGGATCGGGCGGGACGGCTCGCTATGTCGATTCGTCGCTCGAACGACTCGAGATTCTTGTCGACGGAATGGACTCGGCTCGCTATGCGGTATTGTGCAATCAAGTCCGTGTACCGATGCATCCGACCGGGGTCCAGAACCAATATGTTGCGGGCGTTAAATATCGTGCTTGGCAACCGCCGCGGTGTTTACATCCGACGATTGGTATTCACACGCCTCTAAAATTCGATATCGTCGATCTTCGCAATCGTCAATCAATTGGCGGATGTCGTTACCACGCGGTGCATCCGGCGGGACGCAGCCATGAACGGTTCCCGATCAATGCGAGCGAAGCCGAATCGAGACGGGCGGCTCAGTTTGAACGTGCAACGATGAGCGGTGAAAAGTTTGATATCGCGGATCTCCCCCCATTGGCGAACCGATGTGAATATCCGATCACGCTCGATTTGCGGCGTCATGTTCGCAGCTAGAGGATCCTATCAATGTTGAGCAGGAGCATGGAGACGAGCG
>NZ_JBFHFD010000260.1:0-11170 GCF_041583735.1 Novipirellula sp. | reverse complement strand
TGACCGAACATGTGTGGCATTGTGTCCAATATTGACTTCCTGGGATGATGCTGTCCTTGGCGACGGTGCCGTATCGCCTTAAATTGACGTGCGTGCTGGACTTCGAGTACAAAAACGCCGCAGAACACCTGACATGCAACCGCGTACCGATGTCGCTTGCTTGCTTCTCCCCTGGGAAGCTCTCTAGCAAACCGACTGGAAATGAGTTAGCAGTAGGGTGAGCCCATTTGCTCACCCTTAATGGACGGGCAAGCGTGCCCATCCTACCATTGCGTGGCAGGCGATTGCGAAGCGGCTAAGATAATTTGTCAAGCAGAGACGGAATGCTGCGATAATCCGTCATTTCGCACTTGTTGCGGCCTAACCTCTTTCACATGCAAAGCAAGACGACCGACGTGGCTAACTTGACTACCAACCCATCATTCTTTCTTCGGCACGAGTTCGCGATTCGCCGATTCCACTCCTTGATTGGGATCGTGCCTCTTGGGCTCTATATGGTCATCCACCTGACGACCAACGCCAGCCTGATGAACAGCCCCGAAACGTTTCAGCGTGCGGTCTATATGATCCACAGTGCTGGCAAGGCGCTTCCGTTAATCGAATGGGGCGGAATCTTTATTCCATTACTGTTCCATGGCATCCTTGGCGTCTGGATCGCGAAGAACGCGAAATTGAACACCCGCCATTATCGTTTCGCGAGCAATCGGCGGTATGCGTGGCAGCGTTATACCGGGATTGTCGCCTTGGTCTATCTGTTCTTTCACATTTTGCATTTGCATGGATGGTTCCATTTTGGGCCGTACTTGGAAGTCATTCGTCCGCTGCAATTTGCTGCATTTAAACCTTACAACGCCGCCAGCACGCTGGTCGAGTCGATGAACCAGTGGGGCGGATTTGTGTGGCCCGCGTTTTATCTTGTTGGCATGATGTGCTGTGTCTATCACCTCGCAAACGGATTGTGGACAGCGGGAATCACCTGGGGATTGTGGATCACACCGGCGGCGCAGAAGCGAGCTTCAAAAGTTTCGGTGGTGTTTGGTGCCGTTCTTTCGGTTATTGCTTTGAGTGCTTGGTGGGCTGCTGTGGCACCGGGCCCCGAAGAAGCCGCCAAATACCGTGAAATTGAAAACCGCATGTACGATGCGAACCTCGAGTCCGGCGTCATCTCGGATATGCCCGAGAAACGCTACGACGAACCGGCTGAGGAAGCTTCGCTGGCCCCCGATGCTCCATCGCCACGTGCGAACGCCAAAACGGCGGATTCGAATGACTCGGATCCACTTCAGTAATCAACCCAACCTTCGATGACCAAACTTGAAGTTCCCCATCCAAGTTTGCGTTACAAGACCTATAAGCTACTTCCACAAAATTGTTTGATTTGAATTATGTCTGAGCATCGTGTTGTCGTAATTGGTGGTGGACTTGCCGGACTCGCAGCCACCATGAAACTAACGGAGTTGGGGGTGAAGGTTGACTTGCTCAGCCTGACTCCGGTGAAACGCTCGCATAGCGTGTGTGCCCAAGGTGGCATTAACAGTTGTAACGATGCGACGCGGCAACTTGGTGATGACGAGTGGAAGCATTTGGATGACACCGTATACGGCGGTGACTTTTTGAATCACCAACCGCCGGTCAAAGAGATGGCGTATTGGGCTCCTAAAGTCATCGACTTGATGGACCGTCTTGGTGTTCCATTTAATCGCACCGGCGAAGGCTTTATCGATCGCCGACGCTTCGGCGGCACGCTCTACAAACGAACCGCGTTCGCAGGTGCAACGACGGGGCAACAACTGCTATACGCATTGGATGAACAAGTGCGTCGTGCCGAAAACGAAGGCATGGTCAAAAAGTACGAATTCTGGGATTTCTTGGCGCCGATCAAAGACGACGACGGACGTTGCCGTGGTGCAGTCGCTCAAGACATGGTTTCGATGGAAATCAAGGCGTTCCCAGCCGATGCCGTGGTCGTTGCGACCGGTGGCTGCGGACTCGTTTACGGACGCAGCACGATGAGTGTTTTCTGCACCGGCAGTGCTGCGAGCCGCTGCTTCCAAGCGGGAGCAAAGTACGCCAACGGCGAGTTCATCCAAGTTCACCCGACTGCAATTCCCGGTAGTGACAAACTGCGATTGATGAGCGAATCGGCGCGTGGCGAAGGCGGACGCGTGTGGGTTCCACGAAAGCCGCAAGACCCACGTGAACCTAAACAGATCCCTGAAAACGAACGCTACTACTTCTTAGAAGAACGTTATCCCGAGTACGGCAACCTCGTTCCACGTGACATCGCCACTCGCGAAATTTTTGACATCTGTGTCAACGATGGCTTGAGTGTCGACCCCGACAAAATGTGCGTCTACCTAGACCTGACCCACATCGAACGCTCGGAACTCGACCGTAAACTCGGTGGCATTCTCGAGATCTACGAAAAATTCCAAGGCGTTGACCCCCGCGATGAACCGATGCGGATTTTCCCTGCGGTCCATTACAGCATGGGTGGATTGTGGGCCGATTACGTCAAGAGCGACAACGGAGGTCTTGAACCGGGTGCCCCGCAGAACCACATGACCAACATCCCCGGTTTGTACGCAATTGGCGAGTGCGATTATCACTACCACGGTGCGAACCGACTCGGTGCCAACTCGCTGCTGTCGTGCATCTTCACCGGCTTGTTCACCGGCCCTTCGATTCTAAATTATGCCAACAGCCAATCCAGCGGCAGCAACGATGTGCCCGCTGCGGTGATCGATGCAGCGATTCAGGCGCAAACCAAGCGTCATCAAGATCTGCTCAACGGCAATCCCGGCAGCGACGAGAACCCGTACCTGATCCACCAAGAACTGGGGGATCTGATGACACGCGTGGCAACCGTGGTTCGCCGCAACGACCAACTGGCCGACGCGATCGAAAAGATTCAAGAACTGCACGAGCGTGCGATGCGAGTGAACCTTTCGGACACGGGCAGTTGGACCAACCAAAACGTGATCTTTGCCAAAGCACTTCAAGACATGTTCCCGCTGGCAAAAACGATCCTCAAAGGTGCGTTACAACGCGACGAGTGCCGAGGAGCCCACTTTAAGCCCGACTTCCAAAAACCATCGCTGACATCCGAAGATCCCGTCGAGCGACGTCAACAAGCCGAGGCTTGGTGTGATGAGTTCGAAAAGAACAATCAAAAATATCTGAAGTCGACGGTGGCATCCTGGAATGCAAACACGAAGATGCCCGACATCGTCTACGAAGATGTCGACACCTCGTTGATTCCACCACGGCCGCGATTGTACGGCCTTGTCGGGGCCGAAGAGATTGAAAAGGTTTGGAACGAGCGGGCCAAAGCCGCAGTTGCCCAATAGCCGCTCAATCGAACGGGAACACGAGGCAGCCCTGGCTGTCACGACGAACCAAACGGACTTGATTCCGACGCTAGAATATTATTGTCTCACTGAAATTCAAATTCACCATTTTTGCCATTGTTAGGATCGACGGATGAATGCCCTCGAACCCAATTTGAAGAAACGTCCCGAATTCATCAACGTTCGCGTTCGTCGACAAGACGCTCCGGGTAAAGAACCGTACTGGGAACTTCACAAGATCAAGTACGAACCCGAATTGAACGTGATCAGCGTCCTGCAACGAATCGCGGCCCAAGCCAAGACATCGGACGGCAAAAAAGTCAATCCGGTCGCTTGGGATTGCGGATGTCTCGAAGAGGTTTGTGGGGCTTGCACGATGGTCATCAACGGCCGCGTTCGACAAAGCTGCAGTGCGCTGGTCGATCGACTGCTGGCCGAAAACAGCGACGAACTTGTGCTCGAACCGATGAGCAAGTTTCCCGTCGTACGTGACCTGCAAGTCGACCGCGAACGACTGTTCCACAATCTGTCACGAGTCAAGGCTTGGGTGCCGGTGGACGGCTATTACGACATGGGCCCCGGCGAACGGGTACCACGCGAAGACCAAGAACGAAACTATCCACTCAGCCAATGCATGAGCTGCGGTTGCTGCTTGGAAGCCTGCCCTCAATTCTTGAAGGTGGAACTGGAGCGGCGTGAAGGCGAATCGGACGAAGCCTACCAAGCACGTAAGGATGCGGAATTCGACGAAAGCTTTGTCGGTCCCCATGCGATCTCGCAAGCGATGTTGTTCAACAACCATCCCACCGGCAAAACGCTTGCGGACGATCGCCTCGAAGCGCTCACCGGCCCTGGCGGAATTCAGGTTTGTGGCAACGCACAGAACTGTGTTGCGGTATGCCCGAAAGAAATTCCGTTGACAACATCGATCGCAAGAACGGGCCGAGCAACCACGTTGTACGCGATCCGCACGTGGTTCGAGAAATAACCGGCGTTTGCCAATACCATCGACCTGGGTAGCGCTCGCGACGCGGGGCCTCGTCCGCGTGTCGCGAGGAAAACGTTCGAGATTTACTTGGGCGCTCGCGGCGTTTTGCTAAAAAAGCGGCTGCTTGGTATCGACGTCGATGGCATTGAGGTAGCCGCGGCGCTGAAGGGTTAGCCGCCCTGATGATCAATAGCATGGCCGGCTAACGACGTCGCGGATGGCTCGCGGATCGATCGTAGCCCCCAAACGCCGAACAAGATCATGCCTACCGAACCCCAATCGCGCTGCGAACGGGGCGAGAACGCGAGGCGAGGACCTCGGACGCGATTACGCCAGCACAGGCGTCGAATGGACCATCAAGCGTTTGTGATCTCGCACCACGCGCATGAATTCGTCTTCGTGGACCGGTTTGCGAATGTAATCGTGGACGCCAAGCGCATTGCAGCGTTCGCGAATGCACTCATCTTCGTTGGCGGTCAAAACCACCGTCGTCAATGCTTCGGTGTTCACATCGCTGTTTTGCAACAACTCGATCACATCGATACCGGAACCATCCGGCAGATTCAGATCGAGCAAAAGCAAATCGGGCTTAGGCGCCCGCGCGAAGACACCTTCTTGTCGCAAAAATTTGATCGCTTCGCTGACACAACGCACCAACGTCAAACGGTGATGTACTTGGCTACGGCGAAGTGAATGGATCGTTACGCGTGCATCCATCAGGCCATCCTCGACCAACAAAATCTCCATCGGCTTGAAACGTGAGCCTGAATGCATATGGGAAGCTCCCCTATTTAAATCGTCTGAAATGTGATCAACCTGCGCTGAGCGAATCCTTGATCAATCCATTCTCGGCTTGCTCATGCTCTCGCAACTTTTCGTCAAATGCCTGAGTTTGATCCACCAACTCTTGGACACAAGCTGCACTAGCACCTCGATACTGAAGCTCTTCGGCTTTCTCAATCAGTTCGCTTAATTGCAAATACAAGGAACAATGCTGAGCCATGGCTTTTTCAGCAGCATTCACTTTAGACGAACGGTACTCGGGTGCGACTTCGATATACCCATACGCTTCTTCGAGGGCAAACTGCAGCGCCATTTGATCTCGAAGATCATTCAACAGCCGCACTAATGTTCGCGTCACATGTGACGGCTCATCCATGTCTTCACAGACCTGGCGTACATGATGAAGCGTATGCCAAAATTCTGGGTGACTCTCTTTAATCTCCTGAAGAAAAGCGGAATTAACCACCAGCGTCTTTTTCGCTGCACGTACCGTCGATACGACTGTAGCCATGAAAATGCCTCCGTGAATGTGAAAACGCTACGGCACAGGGAGAGAATAGGTGCAGGTCAAACACGGAGCAGAAGATACGTGTTCCCGCTTTGCCGCTCATTAAATTTTAACCGCTTGCGAGAAGCAGGGTCAAGCATTTCGCAAGATTCTGCTCGCGAAGCCCCGTTAGCTTCTCCGTACGCCCCAATCGCGGTCCCCGGGCAGAAAACACTGCATTTCGCCGAGCCAAAACAACAACACCCCCTCCAACAAAATCGCCAACCAGCCCCTTCGGGGGACAACCTCTCCCCGCCGCCAAAGCAGCCGTATCGAGCCTTTTGTGGCAACATGTTACGCCTAGCCGGTCAGGCGATCGGCACCAGCGATCCGGCGCTAGCGGCGGTCGAGCGATCACGCTCCGCTGCATAGCCCTTGAAAACAAGGTTACTAAATGCCAAGTCTCAGCATCCCACATCGTCTCGTCCCGTCCCTTTTTTTCGATCGTCCCTTGTTTGAGCATGCCTGATAACGCGCTGCTCCCTCATGCTTGGTGGTCATCAAATGGAACCGCAAACCGTAGAAACATCGGGTTATCCCCAGCGGCACCCCCTCGCTCACGCACGATGCAAACGCATGCCAAAAAAGAAACTCAGTTTGCGGCTATCCGCACCACGATTGCGTCGCAACTTTGTTACAAAAAGCGAACGGTAACACTCGCGAATGATCGTTGCGAATGCGAAGTCACCAGCAAGCCGATCGTGCTAACACCCCCGTCGTTGCAAGTATGCACATGCTCACTCGCTGACTTGTCCACTTCCTTACCGAATCCACTCAGTCGGAACCGAATCGAATGCCAAGTGGAACAACACGATGCGTTTGTCACCAGCGTCATCATTGTCGTATTTACATCACGGATTTTTGCATCACGGATAAACAGAGACGCGGATAAACAGAGACACGAGCCACCACGGCATCCCGAGTGACGTTATGCTGAGTCACCTTTAACTCGGTGACATTCACACGGTGTCACTCCACGCAAGCATCGGCGACCGAATAAACACAAGCATGACTGCCAAAAACAAAGCTCCTCGCGCTGCTAGCTTTCCCGTCGTTAGCGAAGATGATTGTGAACCTTTATTATCAACGCATCCGAGCAGCAGTGGCATGCACGACAACACAGAGATTTTCGTTTTGGCTGCACTCCGTCGTGCTCACCAAACAAACTCTGTAGAGCATACAAATCAAAAAAAAGTTTATGTGAGCAACGCGTGTATTTTGCGGAACTTTCGTCGTGATCCGCGGCTGCGCTGGAAAACTCTTTCCGGATTGTTGTTGACATGGGAAGCGAACGTCGCCACATTCACGCACGATCTGAACGTTGAGTTTCCATCACTGATCAGCACGACGATGAAGAGTTGCTTGCACATGACTTTTCTTAAACAAATTGTCCGAGAGCTCTTGATGCGAAGCCAGAATGACCTAAGTATACTTGTCACTCGGATCCCCCTTATCGACGAAAACTCATCTCTAGGATTGTTGCCTAGAACAGTCAAACAAAACGACAGACCGAACGTTGGTTTGATAACCATTTAACTAGATAACCACGTACCCCGAATGAATCAGGGTATCGCAAATCGTTAAGAAGGAACCTAACGACAAGCAATTGGGAGCTTCCACTGATGGATCGATCGCGAAATGAGTCGCCCACAACTCATGCACATGGATGTCGCTCCCATTTTTTACTGTTTAGTTGCATTGAATCGAAGTCGTTAGCGGCTTCATCGTTATTCAGCGCAACAGACGCACGATCGGTTGGCGAAGGATCACCAACCGACCAAAACGTCGAATAGTAAATCGCGAAGCTGGCGGCGCACGACGCAATGCCAGCTCGCGTTTTTTTTTGCCGCGACTTCTCTCTACAATCGCGGCTTTGCAGGAATCACCGATTCTTGCCACGGTGCGAATCCTTCGATCCGCGTGTTGCGGCGATACACCCGTGATCCACACGTTACGTAGAGTGTCTTTCCATCCGATCCCGCGAAGACACAATTTGACAAACGTCCCTGCGCACTTGGCCGATCGATGATCACGTGCACACGTCCCGGTTGATCAAACACTTGCACTCCGAGCGAGGATGCGACCAGCAGCGAACCGTCCTTGGCCATCGTGACGCCATCCGCACCGGTATTCAGTTCGTCTTGCGGTTGATGGACGTAGTAATACGGCTGTCCAAACGACAGCTTGCCGGGCTGCTCAATCCGGTACGACCACACATAACGGCCCGTGGCATCGACGACAACCAAGAAACGCTTGTCGGGCGTAACAGCGATACCGTTGGGTTTACCAGGAAACGAGCCCGCATCGCCACTGGCTACCACGATGGGCTCGCCCCCATGCGGCAAATACCACACCGCGGGCTTCAGCGGATCAGTGAAATAGATTCCATCCTCGAGCACCACCAGATCGTTACACCCGACATCCGTCGCGATCACGGTCTGCGTACCATCAGGCGTGATACGCGAGATCTTTCGCTCTTTGTTTCTTGCTGCGTACAAGTTGCCTTTTGCATCGAACATCAAGCCGCTGACTCCGCTAATGCCTTCGATGAATTTGGACGCTCCCTTGCCATCGGCATTCACTTTCCAAATTTCTGCCGCAGGGCCGTCAATAAAAAAGACGCTTCCATCGGGCGCAACGGCGGGGCCTTCGGTATAGCGGTGCCCGTCGCTGACCATTTCCCATGTCTCGCCGGGAATCAAGCGATCTTTCAATTCGGGATGTTCATCGATCGTCACTTCGATCGGTTTGTCAGCGTCTTGCCAAAGCCAACGCATCGCGTCGGGCATGATGGCTGCGCCATGTTTACCGTTATGGCCTCCGTCGCCCCACTCGTTTTTGACTTGATATCCCGCCCACTGCAGCGCCGACAGCATGGTCTGGTTGGCGTTCCACCAACTGCCGGCGTAAATGTCGAGATCGTTGCGACCGTCTTGCAGAAAAACACGCAGCGGTTTGGGCTCGGTCTTGCGAACCAACGTCGGGTACTCATTACCACCTCGAAGTCCCACGTAGGTTCCAACCGTGCTGAAAACGCGACGGAATTGATCGGGGCGATGCCATGCAACCCCAAACGCAGCGATCGCGCCGCTGCTGCTGCCACCGATCCCACGCAGATTCGGATCGTCCGTGATGTTGTATTTTTGTTTGACGACCGGTAACAACTCGTCGATCAAAAATGTGGCGTAGCGATCGCTGACGCTGTCGTACTCGTAACTGCGATTGAACCGTGACTGTGCATCGTCGCCGCCCGGCACAACACCGGGGTTCACCATAACGGCAATCGTGACCGGCATTTCTCCTTTGTGAATCAAGTTGTCAAACACCACGGGCACACGCCAATTGCCTTTTCGGTTGAGGTAACCACCTCCGTCTTGGAACACCATCAACGCAGCGGGCTTGGCCGCATCGTATTGTGCCGGAACATAAACGAAATAGTCTCGCTCGGTTCCCGGGAACACGCTGCTGTTGGCGAAGTGATACGATTCCACCCGGCCTTCGGGAACGCCGCTCTGTGTTTGAGAATCAGCATGCAGCGGGTACGACTCTTCGGCGTGCAGTGTGACGGCAACCGTGACGAGAACCAGCGTGAGGGTTCCCCACAAACGTGTCAGGCGGAGAGCGACAATTGTTTTTCGCATATGCAATTCCTTGGTAGGTGTTCTAGAAAGGGGGGAGGAAGGAGGGAGGGTTGTCTTTGTTGCAAAGCACATGATAATCAAACGCGATGATACCTCTACGCGACAGCATACCGAGCCGCACGTTTCCTGTGATCAATTATTTGATCATTGCGTTGTGCTCCGCCGCGTTTATCGCCCAGTTGGTCTCGGAGGAACGTGGCGGCCGAATTGCCGAACGCTTTGGCATGGTCCCCGCGCGATTGTCCGATGCGAATGCCGATCCCGTCGTCAACGAACGCGTCGGCATTCAAACCCCGCGTGGAATCGAAGTCCGCACGATCACTCGCAAACTTGCTCCGTCACCGATCCCGGCGTGGATGACGGTGGTCACTTGCATGTTCTTGCATGGCGGATGGATGCACTTCATTGGCAACATGTGGTTTCTGTATATCTTTGGCGATAACGTCGAAGATCGTTTGGGGCATTTCGGTTACGCGTTGATGTATTTAGGGACCGGGATCGCGGCTTCGTTATCACACTACTTCACCGATCCATCGAGTCCAATGCCGACGATTGGCGCAAGCGGCGCGATCGCGGGTGTGATGGGCGCTTACGCATGGCTGTATCCGCATGCGAAGGTCCAGACGTTGATACCGCTGATCGTGATCATCCAAGTAATCATTTTGCCAGCGCCGTTGTTTCTAGGGATTTGGTTTGCGCTGCAAACGTACAGCGGCATCACGGCAGTGGCCGGTGGCGCCGCGACCGGAGTCGCATGGTGGGCTCACATCGGCGGCTTTGCCGCAGGAGCGTTAGCGGCGATCATCATCGGACGAACGCCGCTCGGGCACGAGGCAGTCACAGAACGGCGTTTCTGATTCAACCAGATAGGCAGGTGTCTTTCGGTATATCAGCCGTTTTGGCCAACGCGGTGAAGCATTTTTCCTTTTAGGGTTTGTGCTAATTTCGCGTAGCGGAAGTCGTCAAGACTTTCGTTCCATGGTGTATGCTCCCCGAAACTCTTGACGAGTTCCGCTACCTCGGATTGATTCGATTTCATTTGCGATAACGAACGCGTTAGCCGAGGTTCTTCAGCACGCCGTTGCTGTCGCCAAACTTGTCTGCCTTGACGCCCATTTCTTTGAGCATCCAGAGATACAAATTGCACAACGGCGTGTGGTTCTCGTAGCGAATATGCTGGCCCGTTTTGATGCGGCCATTGCCGTTGCCGGCCAACAGAATCGGCAGGTCATCATGATTGTGGCGATCCCCGTCGCTGATGCCGCTGCCGTAAACCAGCATGCAATGATCTAGCAACGTTCCATCCCCTTCGCTGATTGAACTGAGCCGCTTCAGCAAATAGCCAAATCGATCAATATGATATCGATTGATCTTTGCGATCTGAGCTTGCTTGTGCTCGCTTTTGCCATGATGCGACAATTCATGATGCCCCTCTTTAACGTCGATGTCGGGATAGCTTCGATTGCTGCCGGCATTGGTGAACATGAATGAAATAATTCGCGAACTATCGGTTTGAATCGCCAGCGTGATCATATCCATCATCAACTCGGAGTGCTCTTTCAACTCTTGCGGCACACCGCTGGGTCGGGGGTAATCAGGAACACCGTCCTCCGAGATACTCAGCCGCTCTGCACCGGCCAATCGTTTTTCGACATCGCGGACCGCGTACAAGTATTCGTCCAATTTTCGCCGATCGATTTCGGGCAGAGTCTTGTGCAGTTGCTTGGCATCTTCGAGCACAAAATCAAGCACACTCTTGCGGTACTTCTCACGAACACTCTTGGCTCGCCGCGTTTCTTTGGATGTTTGTCCGGCGAACAAGCGATCGAACAGTGCGCCGGGATCGACTTCTTTTGCCATC
>NZ_JBFHFD010000259.1:0-11185 GCF_041583735.1 Novipirellula sp. | reverse complement strand
CGGCGTTGAAGGTCAAAATCACGCGATGTCGCAGTACGGGTAACGCGACTGCGACAAGGTCTTCGGTTGTGGCGTGACATCGGCGATTTAGCAGTGCACGTGCCTTGGCGGCCAACAAAAGCGAGATCGTGGCACGTGGGCCCGCACCCCACTGCACTAAATTCTGCAGCTCCGATGACATCGTTCCCTCTTCGGGACGCGTGCCCCGTACCAAGTCGAGTGCCGCATTATAGACGTGGTCGGCGACGACAACGCTGCGGACCAGGGATTGCATCTGGTGGATTTGCTGTTCATCGAGCACTTTGACGGTCTCGAACTTGTAGTCCGTCGTTTGCCGGCGAGCAATTTCCATTTCGTCATCGCGACTCGGATAAGCGACATGAATTTTCAGCAGGAAACGATCCAGCTGTGCCTCGGGCAACGGGTAGGTGCCTTCGGTTTCGACGGGATTTTGAGTCGCCAAGACAAAGAAGGGATCGGGCAACGAGTAGGTCTGGCCACACACGGTCAATTGACGCTCCTGCATCGCTTCGAGTAGCGCACTTTGCGTCTTGGGTGGCGTTCGATTGATCTCGTCCGCCAAGATCACGTTTCCGAACAAGGGCCCTTCGACGAAACGGAAAATGCGTTTGCCCGTCGTATGGTCCTCTTCCAATATCTCGCTGCCCGTGATGTCGCCGGGCATCAAATCAGGAGTGAATTGCACGCGGCGAAATGTCAGATCGGTTAACGAGGCCAATGTCGCGACCAACATCGTCTTGGCCAATCCAGGCATGCCCTGCAGAATACAATGCCCGCGGCACAGCATGCCGATCAATAGCTGCTCTGCCACTTCGTGTTGTCCGACGATGACTCCGGCAAGTTGTTCGCGAAGTGCCGTCAACTGCTGGTGCAATTGGTCGACCGCCTCTGCCACGTCGAGCGATTCTTCGTTGCTGTTGTGGAGCGGTCCGTTGTTACTCGGTTTTGTCATTTCGTCAATTCGATTTACCATGATATTCTTATTCGCTTGAATTCTGCGGGTTTTGTTTAGGGAGCTTTGAACTGTAACGCTTCCGCCGCGCTGATCAGTCCGTCGGCATCGGCATCGAGTGCCGAGAACTGTGCATCTAATCCAGGAAACTCGTTACGGGTTAGGTCGTTGTCGCCATTGCGGTCCATTCTGACGAACCATTCCGGAGCCGAAATCGACGGTGTCCAGTCGGGTTGTTTGATTCGCCGGAGCCCGGCAAGCTCGCCATGCACCGATGGCCCAAGACCCAGACAAACACGAATCGGCGATTGCATTTCCCGTGGTGACAAATCACCGTCGCCGTCCTTGTCAAAGCGAGACAGTCGCTGTTCGAGTTCTCGCAACTCGCGAATCGTAAAGCGTCCGTCGCCATTGGGATCCAGCATGGGTAGCAGAGGATAACCGTCGACGACCGCGCCCAGTGAGATCTGGTCTGACTGCGAAGTCTGTACCGCCGAGAATTGGATGGTGGTGTCACCCACGTTCACGTCGACTCCAGCGGACGTCGACGACGCCGCGACAGTGGCCGGCAGATCGAGCGACGTGCCGACAATGGTCAGTTTCGACTCACTTGTGTTTGCTGTGACATATTCAACGATCAGATCGATGTCAGGCAATCGTTCATCAAGGACGCTGATTTCCGAGTCGTCGATACGCCCGTTTGAATCGGTGTCAAAAACTGCGACCGTTGCAAAAAGGCTCGCGTTGTCTCGCGTAATCACTTGTAAATCGGCGAGCAACAGCAACAAAGGACGCTCATCTGCGGTCGAGTCGTCAACATCATCGGCAAGCGGTCGGGAAGCCGCCGCGATTTCAAGGGCTTCGACAATGTCGTCTCGGTTAGCATCGCACTTCTGAAAGGCCTCGGTCGCTTCGCTACGTTCTGCAGCGGAGATGCGCCCGTCACGATCACGATCGAGGATACGAACGACCGGCCGCTCTTTCGCTCGAAAACTTTGAAAGTACGGTTGCAACAACAATAGTGTCGGTCCATCAGTCCAATGATTCATCAGCCAGGCCGCCTCGTCAGCGGCGACCGGTTCACCCGTCGCCTCGGCATACCGCCGCAACCATTCCCCGGATTCGGTGGTCAATTGATACGGAGCCGATAATGCCGCAGGAGGTTCCGCAGCGGATTCTTCTGTTTCCCTCACTAAGACGTCCACTGATTCAGCCTCGTCCGGCTGACTGCTAGATTCGTCCGGCGGATTGCTAGATTCATCGTTCGCTTCGACTGTGATCTCCGGTTCGCTTGCGGTGTCAATCGAATCGAGCAGCGATGCGACCCTTTTTCGACGTGTTTCCATGAATGGCGCACCATCGATCATGATTTTGGCACGCACCAAGATCGGAGTTGCAAGCGGGGTGGCGTTCACGGACTTGGTCGCGATCGTTGGCGGGCACAACAGAAACCGAATTTCGCCTTGGTCGTTCTCCTGGCTGGACAATAATTCACGACGCTGGTAGCGAGTTTGGTATTGCGGCAACCGTTCACCGGGAAGCGTGACCACGGGCGGTGCCGCTGCTGCCATCACGACCTCGTCTTCCGATGCCATCGACTCGGTGCTCGCACCGAATAGAAATTTCACCGCCGCGGAAACAGGCAACCCTTGCGGTTCGCTCGCGGCAGAGCCGCCAATCAACCCGTTCAATCCGATCGCTGTTGCGGCAACGGCCGCAATCCAGTTTCGATAGCTGCCGTTCATGCCAACACTTCCTTGATGACGGAGCCTTCGGAAATCGGGATCGGTCGACCACTCGGCGACATGTTGCTTGGGGCACTGCCCAGACCGAGGGCCGAACAGAGCGTGCTAAGCAGATCTTGGACTCCGATCTTGCCATCCACAACGTTCGTACCGTCATCGCTTGTTTTGCCGTACGCTTGTCCGCCGGCAATGCCGCCGCCAGCCAGCACGCTGGTCCAAGCGTTCGGAAAATGATCACGTCCGGCACTGGGGTTGATCGCCGGCGTGCGTCCAAATTCCCCCATCCAAAGAATCGTCGTCGATTCGAGCAAGCCATGATCCTGCAGGTCTTGCATCAAAGTGCCCCACCCATCGTCGAGCGTTTTGGAGAGGTCGGCCACCGCTCGAAAATTGTCCGAGTGCGTATCCCAACCGACGCCGCCACTGTTGGTTCCCAGCGAGACTTCGACAAACGGCACACCGCGTTGAATCAACCGCCGCGCCATCAAACAGCCTTGACCAAAGACATTCGCGCCGTACGCTTCACGCAGCTTTTTGGGCTCTTGCGATAAATCAAACGCTTTCGCGTCATCGCTGTGCATCAATCGCACTGCGCCTTCGTAAACCTCGTGATGCATCCCGGCGGCGCCTGCGGAACGTGACGAGACAAACTCGGATTGCAGACTTTGCCAAATCTTCAATCGCTGCTGCATCCGTTGCTCGTCGATCCCGGCGGCCCGGCGGAGTGACTGCACCTCTAGGCTTGGAAACCCATCGTCATCATTGCTGACCGATCCAGGCACATCGCTGGCACCGACAAACAGCGGCCCAAAGCGTGGTCCCAGGAAACCGGGGCTAAAGGCGTCTTGATTGAACGCACGGTAAGTTCCAATGCTAACATTGCTTGGCAGCGTCATCTTCTCTTCGGCGAGCTGATTTGCCAGAGAAGAACCGATACATGGGTACTGAATCGGCCCCATCGGTTTGTATCCCGTTCGCATCAGATACGTCCCCCGACCATGATCACCCTCCTTCGTCGACAGGCCTCTCATGATCGCCAACTTGTCGCTCATCGCGGCTAGTTTGGGAAGATGTTCACTGAATCGCAAACCGGGAACCGCGGTTTGAATCTCTTTGAACTCGCCACCGTTTTCGTGGTTAGGCTTCATATCAAACGTATCGGTTTGACTCGGACCGCCGCTCATCCACAGCAAAATACAGTGGCGACGCCGATTCGGATCATTGGCCAATGCCTGCGCCAATCCGGGAAACCATCCGCTGGCACTGACCGAACCGAATCCCGCTGCCATCGATTGCAGCATACGCCGACGTGAATAGGATTGGGACATGATTGAACCTTGTAAGATTTGCGACAAATCAAAGTCAATGGATTAGTGATTAAGCGTGAATTCGGCACTGTTGATCAGCGCCCACAACACGTCGGCAAGTCCCGCCGACCGTTCCGACGGTGAAGCGTGCTCAGGGACAAATCGGGACAGCAATTCACGCTCTTTTTCAGTCGCCGGGCGTGACAACGTTGCCATAAACAACACATCGATCCGCTGCGAATCGGTGAAGAACGGTGCCTCAAGCGAGCGAATCAAACCGCTGGTCTGCTCGCTGGTCGCCCCTGAAATCAATGTTCCGTTCATCAACATTAAAGCTTGCGGAATTCCCGCCAGATACTCAGCGCGATTGGCTGCTGGGGTTGCGAATTGCTGCAGGAACATGTCACGCTGACTGTTGCCAAAACGTGCCAAACTGGATGAGGCATTGTTTTGTCCCGACATCGTCGCGACGGAGATACAATCGTAAAGCTGTTCAGCGGTCAACGTCTTGACGTTCATTTGGGCGAACAATTTTAGCCGTTTTTCGGTGGCATCGTCGTCGGAATTCGCAGCCGTTTGTGATCCCGAGGAAAGTCGGTATGCCTTGGACAACACGATCGAACGAATCAGACTTTGCAAGTCAAAACCATCGTCAATAAACTGACTTGCTAACGTATCGAGCAGCTCCGGTGACACGGGCGGGTTGTTGACACCAAAATCGTCTATCGGGTCGACGATGCCACGTCCTAGCAATTGAGCCCAAACGCGGTTAACCGTCGCACGTGCGAAATACGGGTTTTTCGGTCCGGTCAACCAAGCGGCTAACCTTTGCCGACGCGCCGATTCCGTCGCGTTTTTGTTGCCCGACGCTGCGTTTGGTGTCCCATCGATCGGCGGCAACGGTTGCCCCAAGAATCGAGGTGGGACGATTGTTTCGGTCTCAGGCAGCATCACGTCGCCGCGATCGACATCGCTGACCCGCATCACGCTCGACACATTTTCCAATTCACCCTTGGGACGCGAGATCTGGGCAAAGAATGCCGCGTAGCTCCAAAAATCTTCCTGAGTCCACGGTTCGAAGGGATGATCATGACACTGGGCACACTCCAGTCGCATCCCCAAGAACACGCGAGACGTGCGTGCGGCTAATTGATCGGCGTCCAATTTCAGAGCCGAGTAAAACAAGAGCGGCCCCGACTGTGACAACCGTCCTTCGGCCAACAACAGCTTGCGAACGATTTGATCATAGGGGTCACGCGCGGCAAAGCAATCGGACAACCACTTTTCAAACGCTTCGCGTCCACCGAACGCGTCCAAATCGACCCCATCGGGAATCAAAAACGATCGCCACACCGCAGCCAATTGGGACGCATGATCGGGACTGCTCAACAATTGATCGACCAATCGCTCGTAACGATCGGAACCCTGATCTTGCAGAAACCGTCGTACCTCGGTCACACTTGGCGTGCGGCCGGCAAGGTCCAAGTAGGCGCGTCGCAGCAAGACGAGGTCGGTCGCCATCTCGACGTGACGAACCTCTTCACGCTGCCATAATTCATCGAGGATCGTGTTAATTTGCGTGAGTATTTCCGCATCTGTCGAGGAGACCACGGCGACAGGCAACCATTTTTTGGCTGGTCCAATCGGCAGCGTGTCCACCAACTCGTTTTGCTGTTTGGAGTCGGCGGTGTCCGCTGCGTTCGCTCCGGCGCGTGGTTGGCTTGCACCCAGGTTGCCGGCGGTAGCGTGATCCAACGAGCCAATCGAATCAGTCGAGTCCACGATTGTTAAGTCGTTTGGAAAACGACTCGATTTTAACTCCGTCAACGACTGATCCGGATACGCCAGCGAAGTGAGCTGTGTTTTCTCACCATTTCCGGATTGAACCGCGAGTGGCAAATTTGTTTCCGGGTCCAATTGAAGCGAAAGGGAAATCGGTTGATCCGACGCCGTTTGGAAGCGGACATGCAGGTCGATGATGTCTCGCCCCCCAACCGTCCGCTCGTTCCATTTTTGCTCGATCACCGTGATGCCGCCGAACTGATCGAGCGTCTCGGAGGATAAAGGACGATCCAGCAGGAACGCGGCTAGCAACAAATCTGCGGCTGAATCGCCATCATCCATCTCGATCGATGATCGAAACAAAGTATTCGAGTCGGCCAATCGTGTCAGTACTTCCCGTTTGCGCAGGTCAACCCATTGAGTTTTTGATTCGGTTTGACGACCCACGACAAGATTGGAAAGATCGAGCCAACGCAGACCATCGGCTGCTTCGAACTGCATCAAACCCTGACGCTTGATCGCGTCGACGACCGCTGCCCAAGCATGATTGCTGGAGCCCGAACTGAGCACAAACGCGATCATGAATGCTGCGGCCACTGCCGCAGCAAGTGGCCACGTACGAAACCAATTCGTTTCGCTGCGAGCCGCGGCAACGGCGCCACCGAGTCGCGAGGAAATCAGTTCAGGTGACTCGCCCCACTGAGCCGCAATTCCCTCGTCCAAACGATGAACCAATGTTTTCGGCACCGGCGGCGCGTCGAACGCGTCGGACAACATCACGGCAAAACCGCTATCATCATCGGCCGACAAGTTGTCGCCGTCGATCTGCCCAAGGTCCTCAGGCGATTGGCTCGATGTTGGGTCGTGAGTCATAATGATTACGCACTTCTTCGGAGTCGCGACTGGATCCGCTGTAGTTTGCTAATGGCCACTGAACAATCCGCCTCAAGATTCGCGTGCGAGACGCGGTTGAAAAACGGGAGGCCGGCCTTTTTGCAGGGACGATTCCGATTCGCCGTTGGATTGTTTGATCGGGTTGGCGGATTCACTTTTTGCTGGCGATCCGCCCGCATGTTGCTGCATCGTCGCGGTGGCAGATTGCGGAGGCTCGACGTGGTGTTTGTTCAGTTGATTCCGCAGTGCTTGACGTGCTCGATAAAGCACCGATTCTGCACTCTTCTCCGTCGCACCAAGTCGTTTCGCGATCAATTTCACGCTGGCTTGATCGACGTACTTCCATTCCAGTACCAATCGATAGGTCTCGGGAAGATCGTCCATCGCCTGACGCACGTTTTGACGCTTTAGTTTTTGATCGTGCTTTGCTGCAGGGTCTTGTTCATCAATGCATTTTGTTTGCGGTTGAGCTTGTTCGATTAAGTGCTGCACGCGTGCCGCGGCGCGAAAATGATCTTGAATGCGTCGCAATGCAACCGTTCGCATCCAGGCGGCCGGATGATCGATTTTGGTTTCGCTAGCGGCGGCGGCTACAAGTGCCAACACCGATTCGGCAACGATGTCTTCGGCAAGGTGCGTATCACGGTCAACGCGAGCGTACACGAATCGCCACACCGACGGCACGAAACACTCATTCAAGTGCCTCGCAGCGACGGGGTCGTGCCTTCGCAATCCGTCAATAAATTCAGCGTTGTCCAAAATCACCCTCGCGAATCGTGGTCATCAACCACGCAATCGTACCGTGTGTGAGGTGTTAGTCGCACGAGAACAAACAATCACGCGGACGAAAACTCGAAATTGTCGCAATTTGTTTCAAACCACAAGAAATTCCAATGGTTCGTGATTTTTTACGCGTGAAAAATGACGCCCACTCGACTCTTCTATAGAGCAGGGCGATTGAGTGGGCTTTTTATTGTCACGGTAACCCAACGCGTTCGGTTGTTCTGCAACAATGAAAACGTGCCCCCATCTCCATGTGCACGCTTCAGTATAGGAAAAAGCTTTCGACGATGCGTTATTCAGCCGCGGTAATCATCATTCAGAAAGGGCGAGACACGCGTATCCTACGTCGACGTGTTGGTATCGTTGGCAGTGTGGCGGCAATCCTGTCATTCGTCCTCGGCGTGATCCCAGCCTGGGCCGCCGATTCGGGGTTCGATCAACCGGTGGATAGCGATCCATCAGATGACGCGGCCGTACTTTGCCATCTTTTTGGCGAGTCGCTATTGCAGCAAAACGCGGTGAACGTTTGTCAACAGACACGTGAATCGACGCCTCCTGAGCGTTTTGAAGCACTGTCTCGCTGGGTGTTGCCCGGTCACGGTCACGGATTCCGGCTTCGCGGTGCGTTTCAGCGGTCATCGACAAGAATTGGACAACACGAGACCGCCGCTGACAGCTTGACCGATTTGAACGCGTGTCCCGAATCGGCTTGGTTGTTTTCCCCTGCTCGTGATCTGATCCAAACGGCATCGCAGCTCGGTCAATTAGATGACTTACAACGGCAAACCGAACGATTCACGCCGACGTCACCGGAACAAGCGGCGGATCAAGCGACGCTGCTCTGCATGATCGATATCGAATTAAGCAACGTCGATGCGGTGGCGAGACGGCTAGAGGATCGTTTCGGTTGGCAACGTGGTTCGCACAACGCCGCATCGTCGACCGAGCGGTGGCCGGACTTACTGATGCTTTGGTCCGCTGCGGCAAACCCGCTGACTTCGCACCTCGTCACGCAGGATTTGTTCGGAGTCTATGCGGATCTGAGTGGATACAGTTCGGATCGGGAATTGGATGTGATCAATGATTACTTGCGGCTGCTGGACGGACGTTGTGCCGAAATCGAGCTGCTGGCTAAGCAGAATCACCCGTCGCACGCCGTCGCATCTGCGAAATCGCTGTACGACGTTTTTAGTCGTTCCGATGCCGAGTCGCATGCTGCCGCTCGTCCCCTGACCCGATTTCACATCGAAGCGGACGGGGCACGGAAAATCTCGGGACACGAAATTGATTGCCTCGCTTACCGCGGACCGCTTGCCGGAGATTTCGAAGTCAATGCCGAAATCAGCACTCACGCTGGCTCGTTTACCGAATTAATGGTTCAAGGGACTGCCGTCACACCGATTCACGGCGGAACCCACGTGGCCGTCGCTGCGATGTCCAAAGGCAACCGCGAGATCGCCCTTGATGCGAAACTCGAAGAGATTGAATCGGTCAGCCATATACGAGCCGTGGTTGGCGGCGGCACCGCTAATCACTTTTTCAACGGACGCAGCGTTTTTCAGTCGGACGAAAAGCGTTCATCGACACCGTGGGTTGTGCTGCGAAGTTGGCGAGGCACTGCGTCGGAAATCCACAATTTGCATCTGACTGGCCAGCCACAGGTGCCCAAATCGATCGAGATGCTGGCCGATACATCGCTTAGCGGTTGGGCCAGCTACTACGAACCGAACCTTGGCGATGGTCTTGGTCAGTGGAAAACAAATATCGCCAACGATCAATCCATTGAACTGATTAGCACCCCCGTAAGCGGCGTGCGTCACAGCTACCATGAAGATCTGATTCGTTACGTTCGCCCTCTTTGCTGGGACGCCAACATCGCCTACGAGTTCCAATACCATCCCGAGGGCATCGGGGCACATCCGGCATTGGGACGAACCGTGTTCTTGATCACCCCCAGCGGCGTTCGCGTGCACGAACTGACCGATGGCAGATTTGATCGATCGCAATTGCGGCCGGACAACCTATCCGAGCTTGATAGGCAGCAGCCGGCGTCGTCGCGCATGCCCGAATTAAAGGAGGGCTGGAACTCAGCGGAACTGCAAATCCGCGAGAACCGCGTGACGTTGACGCTCAATGGCAAGAACGTCGGGCGATGGGAGCTCTCGACAGCAGAGTCCCGGAAATTTGGAATCTTCCGTTATCGTGATCAAACGCGTGCGGTCGTACGCAACCTTCGACTAACAGGCGATTGGCCCCAAGGCTTGCCCGAGTTGAAACAGCAACCGTTGGCGTCCGCCCAAGTGAACCGGCTGAATCAGGAAGCGGCGGCATTGCCAGCCCAGTTCGTTCATTACTTTCGTGACGGGATCCCAGCAAACCTGTTTGATTTTGAAGGCGACACGTCATTTGTAACCGAGCTGATTGATGGCGTGCAAATGGTTCATTCTTCCGACGCTGGCGTCCGAACGATGAACATCTGCGGGATCATCGAGGGTGATTTTGATGTCATTGCCGACTATAAGGACCTCAAGATTTCAGCCGGAAAACCGACCTGGCATTGCGGAATCGGAATTGCGATGCGACTGGATAATCCAACCTTTGATCGTTGTGCCATCAATCGTCGTCGCGACCGGATGCATGGACATCATTACTTAGGGTTTGGTCATAAAGAAACGAACGCGGGAGGGCAGGTTGTTTGGACGGGTGGCGCTAATGTCGTGGATGAATCGACGTCTGGGAGACTTCGCATCCTGCGACGCGGAAACATCGTCTATGGGCTACATGCCCAAGGGGATTCACCTGTGTTTCGCCTTGTCTCGTCAGTCACGATCCCGCCAGGGAAGATCGGTACCCAAGGACTGCAATTGATCACGGACGTCGGCAAAGGCTTGGACATGAGTGTCAACTGGACCAAGCTTGAAATCCGGGCCGACAAGATTGATTGGATGACAGTAGCTGACCAAGCGAAAACGCTATCGATGCTGAACTCGCATCGCGAAACAATGGCGACGGAAACCGTTGATTTCACCAAGCAATCTCTTGCCGACGCCGGTGTCGAGCAAGTCCCCTCGACGATTGGAAACGTCGTCTCGGACGCTCGAGGTGCGACGGTCTCGGTGCAAGGCGATGAATTTCTGAAGCGTTCTGTGTTGATGAAGAAGATCTCGCTGGAACCCGAGTTTGATGTCGAAGTCGACTTTCGAATCATGCAGCTCGATCGCGGTTATCCAGAAGAAGCATCCAGTGAGATCGTGTTACAGATCGGACTCGAAAATGCACAATCCAGCGAACTGGATTCCGACGAGTTGTTGATTCGTGAAGCCACGATCATTCTTCGCCATCGATCGGACGGGAAATTCATGCTGCGTCCTCGGATCGTTGCTCATTCGCCCCGTGGAGTCACGGTTTACCGTGTGATGCACTCGTTCCTTGTCAAAATGCCCGACAAATACCGCATCGTGCAACGTGATCGCGTGCTCTATTTCACGTATTCCGAAGAGGAATCGGCGGAAACAAAAATCGTTGCAAGCTATCCCCTGAAACACAGTCTGAATGCAACCACTGTCAACCTTTGGGTCAATGCCGGACGCGAGCAACGTCGGGCGACTGCGTCGTGGGAACGGCTACAAATTCACGGCACGTCCACCCCGCCTCGATCGATTTTAAATTACTTGCACTTTTCGCCGACGCAACCTTGACAT
>NZ_JBFHFD010000258.1:0-11233 GCF_041583735.1 Novipirellula sp. | reverse complement strand
CCTGGGACGTCGGAATCATGGAATCGGACGCGGTACAGGTCGCCGCCGAGGAAGACATCTTCTTCGGAATCGATTTCGAAGGCTCGGTTGCTTTGGCGGAGCAGTTCGGGGCCTTGTTCACCGAGCAATTGACAGGCTTGGTAGTAGGTCAGCGAGGCAAGCCGCTGATGGAAGGGGTTTCCCTTGGCTTTTATGCGATTCGCAGGCTTACTTTTTGCGTCCGAGCGGCTGGATTTGGACTTTGATTTCGATCGAGTGGACTTTGATTGGGTTGCCATATTCCAGCCGTCTCCTTGCCGATGGATACCATGAAAATTGATTTGCATCTAATAGAATGGCGTCAAAGTGAACCAGCAAGCGACGGCGGGGGTCATGGTAAGATAGGTAACCCAAAAAACCTGTTAGAGGACACTTGGACAAAGCGGCAAGGGAAGCTAAACTCTAAGAATCACGCATCCGTAGCTCAACTGGATAGAGCATCGGTCTTCGGAACCGAGGGTTGGGGGTTCGAATCCCTCCGGGTGTACTCAAACCCACTCTTGACGCAACTTGAAGTGTCACGGGTGGGTTTTTTATTGGCTTTTCGGCATCGTTGACACCCCGGGTTTCCTCGGGACCCGGCACAGCCGATACCACGGGTGATACCACGGCGCAGGCTCGGATCGCTTCGGCGTAGTCATCTTCGGTCGTCTGCAAATAGTGCGTTTCCGCAATCGCCCCAGAATGCCCGAACCAGTCATTTAGCACATGGTTCGTAAACCGCCCAGTTCGTTCCAGTTCAGTTCGGCGGCTCGCCCGCAGCGCCATGAACGGCTTTGGGAACACAGCAACCCCCGCCCGCTCTACGATCCGGTTGAACGTCGTCCGCAGGTTGGCTTCCGAATCGCGATAACGAGCGATGACGAATCCATCGGCCGGTGTCTCGATTCCAGGTTTCACGATGTTGAACAAATCGTTCAGCTCAGCTAGCAGCTCGGGCCACAACGGCACGATGCGCTGCCCTTTCCCGTAACGCTCCGTTTTGGGGGCGGTCACTTTAAACCGGCCGCGGTCCCATTGAATGTCAGACCATCGCAGCCGCAACACTTCGCTGGGGCATCGCAGGCCACCGTATCGGCCAAGGGCAAACAGCGTTCGCCATTGTTGGTCAGGGCAAGCGTCGATTATCGCCTTCGCTTTTGCCGCATCGATAAAACGATTTTTTGACGTATCGCTTCGCAAATCGATCTTGATGCCAACCAGCGGGTTTCGATCAATCAGCCGATCGTTGACGGCTTGCTTCAACATCTGCCGGCATCGTTTGACGTGTTGCCCAGCGGTATTAGGAGCGAGTCCGGGCCCCGTTGTTTTGTCCATCAACCATCGGTGCCATCGGTCACCATCGCCAAGTGTGAATGCCGTTAATGGTCGATCGTCACCTAAGTGTTGCTCGAGCGAGTCAACGGCTTGCTTGTAGTTCTCGGGTTTCTTCCAATCGGTTCGCTCAGTGATGTACTCCCGCATGTAAGCAATCACGGTCCGCGGTTTCGCTTTTGCAGTTGCAACGTCCAACAGCCCCAACGCCAGCAATCGATCACGTAACCGGCCTTCGGCGCGATTAGCCCACTGAATCGTCTTTTCGTCAATCTTGCTGTTTAGCGTCTTCGCCGTTAGCAATTCGTCGACGTGCCGCAACGCATCGTCGGCCTTGCGTTTTGAACACTTGCCAAGCCAAATCACGCGTTGCCGTTTGTCTTGATCGCGGAAACGGATTTTCCAGCCGGCGCGGTTGCCCTTCTGTTCAGTCAAAAAAGCCATTGATTCACCTTTCAATGTCACCAGAGTAAAAAGGGCAACGGCAGCCGATGGTGAAGTCGGTTTTCGGGTGTACAGCCCTAGCCGTTGCGAGGTTCATGATAGCGACTTGGCGTCGCAGAGTCCCACCCAAATCATTCAGTCTCTTTTCTTCGGCTTGCTGCGGATGCATCGCACCGGGAGCAATGCCAAGCGTCATCGAGCGTTTGGGTATCGCACAGCCGCCCGCAATCGCAACACGTCGGTAGGTCATCCGGTGCCATCGATCCTAGGTCGTGGTCGTTCCAACCGACTTTGCGAATCGTTTCTCCATCGTCGATCCAAACCAGCGAACCGCAATCGTCGCAGCGAATCCCGGGCGGGTTATCGCAATCGCCCAGCCGCATCGATTCGCAGAATTGACAGACGATAGCACTTGCAACCGGCCACGGTTCCACGGGTAGTTCGTCGGATGGACGTTCCAATAGCGTCGGCAACGAATCGGGCGTTGATGCACTATCGACCCCGAATATCGCAGCAAGTAGCGACCCTTTCCGCAGAGCGACCCTATCGACCCTTTCAACCCTCAGCACTTTGCAAACCCCGTGTTTTGTGGTGTTTTCGATGTCTTGGGCAGGGTCGAACGAATCCGATAGGGTCGGTGGGGTCGAAAGGGTCGGTTTGGCGTCGTGGTTGTGCCTATTCATTACGGGAACCCTCCACGTCAAAACTGTAGCGTTGGGCAACGGTCAGTATGTCGCTTGTCGAGTCCCGGTAGACTTTGCGACCATTCGTTCGGCGTTCAGTGAAATACCGTTTAAGGATGCCGCCCACCATGCGAGGTTTCCACGATTGGTCAAACGTTTCCGAATCGAGTAGCCGGGCACGTTCCAACACGTCGCACGCTCGGGGCGTCTCGCCTTCACTCCGCAGCCGATAGAACGCGGTCACGATCACTTCGTCGTACTCGGGCGTTGCATCGTCCGCAGCCGCCCGCGTCATTTGCTCAGCATGGTCTACCAACAACGCCACTGTTTCAGCGTTGCCGGTATGGGCAACAACACGAAGTAACGGCCCCCACAGTTCAGCGTCCCGATTAGCAAGCGACGATGACGGCACCGGGCAAGCCATCGCAGCGGCGGCATAATCGAGCGCCCAACAATGCAACGCATCGAGCACAGCGGCGGCTTCCTCGGGCGTGTCATCAAGCGAACGTTCAATTTGCGGATCGTCTTTTGTCGCCCGCATCATCCGGACGGTTATGCAACGGCTCGACAAGGCAGGCGGCAACCCTTTAATACAACCCAGCACTACGGGACCGAAACAATCAAACGACTTGCTTTGGTACGTGTCGCCCTTGGGTTCCATGCGTGAAGCACTTCCACCACGTCGATACCCCGAAAGCAAGATTGATAGGATCTCTTGCACATCAGGCGAACGGGTATCCCGCATCCTTTCGGCTTCATCGAGCAATAGAACACCTCCGAACGTGTGCCGCGTCCGAAAGATCACTGGGGCCGATGCGTTGCCGGTCATGAACGGACGAAACACCATCCGCGATAACACATCCATTGTTCGCGTCTTACCCGATCCCGGCGGACCAGCAAGATACAGATATGGAACGGCCGGGAGCGTCGGGTAACAATAGGTCATCATCACCCACGCGGCCAACGTCAACGCGTGTTCCATTGCATCACCCGGCGGTAAAACGACGTAGCGGTTAATCCGCTCGGCAACCATCACTAACGTCTCGGCAGTCGTCGGTGATGGTTCACCGTTGACCCAAGCTTCACGACTGCCCGGTGTCCATCGGTTGAAACGTTTCACGTCCTCGGGCGTCGGTTCACTGGGCACGGGAGACAACCACAACGCGGGACCATCGCCCACGTCCAATCGGTCGCCTAACCGTTGCACGCGGCGAATGTCACCGCAACGTTGAAACAGCAACCAATCACCGATCACTTTGCCATCGGCATTGAGCAATCGCGGGATCGCAATGGCGGACGCATCCGACCGAATCACCAGCTCGGGCCGGATTACTTGGGATGCGTCCAGTTCTTCGCCGTAATAGACCGGCGGCGATTGATCGTCCACGTCGTTCGCTTTTGCTGTGTCGGCATCCAGCTTATCGACAATGACCATTAACTCGTTTTCGATGTCGTTTAACCCAATTGGGCAACCATCGCCAATAGTCGCGATAACGGCAGCGGCAAACCGTTTGCGGTCGATTGCCTTTGCCGGGTCGATCTTATCGCGGTGAATCGTCGTCTCGCCCAGCTTGCAAACCACGTTTGCAGCGGATCCACGCCCAGCGGGTTTCGCTTCAATGCGAAGTCGATCGGGTGCATTGTCCTGAACGTCTCGGGGGTCATCGGTCATGATGTCACCCCACTATTAATCGTCAGGCACCGCGGCTTCGCAGTTTCAACTGCGGCGGTGATGTCCGTAGCGGTTCCACCCCGGGCAATCCATTCCCGCACGTCGCCCCACGGTTCGGGTGGAACGATGACACGAACCGATCGACAACACGTCAGCAGTCCAACCGCCAACGATTCGGCACCGCGTCGTCCCGCATCATCGCGGTCAGCGATAACCACGCATTCGCACGGTTTGAAGCGTCGGACGGTTTCGCATTCCATCACCACCGATCCCGTACACGATGCCCGTCCGATTACAGGCAATCCCATCGACAACACGGCAGCGGTATCGGTCGGCCCTTCGCAAACAAACAACCTATCGGGACATTTGGGCAAACCTACCGGCACGAACAATCCGGCGCGGCCACCACGGACAGACCACTTACGATTCGTTTCAAGGCAACGCAAACGGATCCCGATCACTAAGCCTTTGGCATCGACCATGGGCCAAGTCGTCGCGTTCTTCTCGGCGTACCACCCCACCCGCAATTGAGCAAGCGTTTCAGCGGGTAAGTTCAGTCGGTCGGCCAACCGAACGAACCAGGCCGGTTTCATCTTGCTATGACAACGCGTTGCGAGTTCGTTGAACGCATCCGGTGTAGGCGATGGAACACGGTCCAACCGAATCGATCCCACCACAGGGCGAGGCTCCAATCGTTTCGACGGTTTCCCTGCCAAGCCATGCCATTCAGCAAGCCATCTGCACGCGGCCATAGTGTCGCAATCGTGCAACCAGCGCAGCGTTGCTATGCCGTCGCTTGGTGTGGGTTCGGTCCCTTTGGTGAAGCACTTCCGACAATGCACAGCACCACGATCAGCAACATCAGGCCAAGCGGCAAACCGGTCTTTACCATCGTTGCATCTCGGGCACGGGTGCCCTTTCCCATCGAGCAATTCTGACGGTAGACCCGCATCAGACAAAATTCGCAGCCATTGCCCACGGGAAGCGGTTTTCAACTCGTCAATGCTGGGGTATCGGGTAGGACACCCGTTGTCGTTACGGAATTGGGGGCGTTTGTGATTATTCATCGTCACCACCGTTTCCGTTGGCGGTTGCTTCAATCAACGCCCAAATAACTGCCTCGGGCTGATACAACACCCGGCGGCCAATTCGCACACACGGGATCAACCCACTTTTGGTGTAGCGTTTGACGGTTTCGACACTAACGTTAATCAGTGGCGCAAGTTCCACCGCATCGACCAGCAACGGTTGCGACGCCAACCGATTAGCAATAACGCGTCCCAGTCGGTCGATGTCTGCGGGGGAAAGAGCAATGGTTTGCACGTTCATGCTTGGCCCCCGTGCAGGGCGTTGGCAGAGGGGAGCTGCGTACGCTCGAATATCAACCTAATCCCGAAATCGCGGATTAGTCGACGGAGGACTACGCGTTCTAATTCGGCGTCGCCCGATCGGTGGGCTGCATACGCTGCAGCAACCAAATACGCGGGGGATTCGCCAAGAGGGGGCGGAAGTGTCGTTGCACAGACCATAGGTAATCTCCTTGAAAGGGGGTTTACCTAGGGGCGAACATGACAGTGATTCACGTTTCAACAGCGACTAATTGCGGCAAAAAGCAATGAAAAACGCCGCAAAAAAAATAAACACAAACACAAAACAGGAAAGGGATTCACGTTTCACGTCTTTTCACGTGTTCACGCTTCTGAGCCTTCAGTACTTTTTGATTTGCCTTCCACATGGCGCATTTTCGTATCGTTGACTCATCGACTCCCCAGAGTTGTGCGATAATTGGGGCGGTCCAATCGCTCGCCTCAGGCGTATTGGTGTAGAGCAAAACCAATCGATCGTTCGTTGTTAATTTGCTCTCTCTTACATTACTCGCATGCCTGCTTTTTTCTGCCACATCGGGGGCCAATTCAGCTAAATACGCCTCCCTCTCCGTTTCTGTTAGGAGGGGTTCATACTTCAATTGCTCTGTCGCAGTTCGCCCCCAACCGTTTGGATCGTCAGGATCAAACAATCGTTCTGGGTGATTGCGTTGCAGATAATCCGAAAATGTAGATTGCTCGCCATGCGTCGCTGTCGCTTCCTTGAACCGCTTATGTTGCATCAACAGCCAAATTGGATCGCCATGTTTCGCCAATTTCACACCGGTCAGTCCTTCTAAATCGATCGCCGCTTGAAACGGATCATTCTTTAGAAACTCATCCGGATAGTATCCCTCGGTGGGCATGCATTCGTTGGCGGCAGCGAACTGCCTGAATCGTGTTAGATCAACACGAAGCCATCTTCGGTCAGGCGTCAACCGCGTAGCCACTAGATCCATCATCATACGAATCTGGTCGGCATAAATTTCAAGAAAGCAATCCAAGGATGTCTCAAAGCCATCGCGGATTGACGCAGCGATTGTGGGACCGTTCTTATCGTTGAGCGTCTGAAATGTGGCACCCGGTGGGATGACGGCAATATCAGTCGGCGGCTCCTTTGCAGGCTCAAGACTGTCGATGTCGTGGCGTCGCCTCGGTTGCTTAAAACAGCAATCATCGAACACCAGGCCGATATTGCAGCAATCTGCATCAAACGGAATCCCCATGTTCCTGAGATTATTCACAACTTCCCAGAAAACAGCCGGGGCGAAATGTTCCCATCCTTTCACGTCAAACGATTGCTCTAGCCATCCTTCCCACATTATTGTCAATGGTTGGGGACCATCCGCAAAGCAACCATCGCCGGAATCCCAGTTTGCAACACGTCCGATTCGCCTTAGCAATTCCAGGAACACTGTTTGCTCGTTGCTACATGCTACCGTTACCGTCTTGATTGACTTGCCAACCAGCACTCTTTCATATTTTACGATCGCTTTGCTTAGTTCACTCAACCGCGTTCGCAAATCTTCAAGCGACCCAGGCGTTGGCCACAGCCAATTCGGCCCCCACGTTTCAATACCCTCGGTCTGCAGATCCGGCAATTTTGTTAGGTCTTTTTCCAGTGCCAGCATCGAGCGGTGTAGCCGACTTATGTTCCGTTCCGCTGCTTCGTTAGTCGTCAGCCAACACTCTCCAACAATATCAACTCGTCTCATGGTCCGTTTGGCAACAGCAACCGCCAAAAGAGCGTGAACGGCCAGCGACGCCCCTACTTTCTCCTGAATGTCAATGGATTCGTGTAACGTCACACGATCAATAGTTGTGATCTCGCGTATAATGTCGACGCATCTTTTCAACGCAAGATCTCGCTCGTCAACGTTATGCATCCGCATAACTAATTCAAGCGTCAGCTCCAAGTAGTTCACACATCTGACTACGGTTCTCGCAGCACGCATCGTTTCCAAAGACGACTCTAAATCCTCATCACCCATCAACACCCTTTCACGACAGCGGGCCGATTCATCCGGCCGTAGCGGAAAGGATTACGCGTGCAGCCGGCTGAATCGTGCGGTCAGGATCAGTGACCTACCCTAGAAACCACCGGGGTCAGTCGGTGGGATTCAATGTGACAGGTGACTAGCCCGCCTCCGCTGATTGTCGGTGTCCCGTTTCACAGATGCAACCGGCCGCCCTGAACCGCCAGCAAATTTGCTGAATTATGGCTTTTTGTTGTTCGCGGATAACCACGCGGTCCATATCGCGCTCCGTCGCTAGGATATGATGCCCCCATGCCCTTCCACGACTCTCCACATCCCGTGAAGTCCCCTGGCGCTCACGACTGATTGCCAGTTCTGATCGACGAAACGTGTTAATCCTGCAATCTATGAGGCTCCCATGCTCGCTACGTTTTTGATGATCGTACTCGGCACAATAGGATTTTTTTCATGTTTGGCAGGCGCTTTCATGATGATGCCCGGGCGGGAATCCGGAATGCAGGGATTCATCGTTTTGGCATTCGGACTCCTGCTAATAACCGCCTCCTATTTCGTTGATCGAACGCGGCCAAAATAAAACTTACTTACTTGGTTTTTCAAAACGACGTGAGTAACAAAAGGTCCCCATAACCGGGCTTCGCCCCGCAGGGGCCCCACAGGAAGGACCCGCCGCATATGGTGGTGGTGGGGTGCAGGAATTTTTCACAAGTGTCAGTGACTTCACAGCGAGAACACACCCCCGAGGCCCTGCCGCCCCATCGGGAGGACCCGTCTTTATCTGAGAGGTGCTCGCAATTGGGTACTCCAGGATGACGGCGTGACCTGGGCGAGCAACGCGGCGGCGTGATCGTGATCCAATCTTAGAACCATGATTGATCTCTCACCCAAGCCACCCAGCCACCGTCTCGAAGGCCCATATCACCGCAACCGTAGTCGGCCCGAAGACGCACATCACACAACCAAGTCCGAGCGGTGAACTACCTAAGGGCGGATCCAATAGCAAGTCGACGTGATCGTGCTGCTTTGTCGGCGTCGACGAGTTGTAGGGGTTCATGGTCGGTAAACTTTCATCGGCTGCAGACCTAACCCATCTGGCCTGCCAGCCACCCCTCTACTGAGGTAAATCAGCAACTGGGCTCACCAAAGAGCTCTCAGGTCTCATTACCAACGGAAAATCGCGTATAAATGACGTTTATTTCGCTCAAGCACCCAATTTTACGGGTTGAGTGGCATTGCACACGCCGAATGATTTTTGGCTAAACTATAACTAACAAGACCTGAAACTCCGAATTCACAAGAGAGATTCTAAAATCACGCATCCAGAACGGACTCAAAGGCTCTACGCTCGCCTTGGAGCTCACAGTATCACGCAAAGATTCATTCATGAATTCATCTTACCTCAATGGTGGGATGACAACGAAACCGATACGGATGCTGGTTTCACCGAACTTGCCCTACGCCTTTCGCAAGGTTTAGGAATATCCTTCCCTTCACTTGTTGATGCTGACACTGCGTTAGAATTTTTAGAATTGCCTTGTTGCAAATTCAAAGGTGCAGCAACATTAAATAAAAGAGAAGCGATAATTGGGATTTGTAAGCGGGCAGCTGAGCTTGCTACAGCAGCTATTTCGGGTGACCCGTCGCAACTCATAGGAATGCCCCCAGGGCAAATCCGTGACGAGATTCTTTCCGAAGGACACAAATGGGTCGATCTTGAAAACCTTACCGAATATTGCTGGTCTCATGGCGTCCCAGTTCTGCACGTGACCAAGTTTCCGAAAGGCATTCGCAAACCCCACGGAATGCTGATCTCTGTCCATGATCGACCTGCGATCATCATCTGTAAAAACCAAAAGCAGCCAGCATGGCTACTTTTTATCCTTGCTCATGAATTAGGACATTTGATCGCTGGCCACGTTTCTGGGGATTCGCTGATCTTCGATTCTGAAGTGACGGATCAAGTGGATGAAAACGACGCAGAGGAGGCTGTCGCGGACAAGAATGCATTGGCAATCTTGACCGGTAGCGAAAACCGAAACTACCGAAGCACCACTCGTCCACACAAAGCATCAGACTTAGCGGCTCGTTGTCACGCAAAAGGAATCGAAGATTGCGTTTACCCGGGGCACATCGTTTTAAATTACGTTCATGGGTTGGCCGGTAGTTTTCACGGTCTCGGCGGCGCTGCACTTAGTGCCCTCTACCCCAATGCATATGCACCAAAGATTCTTAATCGATGCTTAGTTAAGAACCTCAATCTTGACGAACTTCCAGAGGACCATGCTGAGTATTTGATGCGGATTTCGGGAACTCATGAATCTCTTAGCTGACAATGATGCAGTGGTGAAGTTGGCTCAATGCAGGTTGCTCCGTGAAGTGTTGGACTGTTTTGATAACGGTTCACGCTACAGTATCACACCAACTTTCTTTCCTTGGTTACGCAGACGACTAAAGCAGAATCGAGTTCCAAGTACAGTCGCTGATGAAATTTCAACTCTTGAATTGGGCGTAGTCACTCTAAACGCCACTCAACTAGAGATTGTCCAGCAAATTTCTTCACCAAAACTTGACGCTGGGGAGGTGGTTTTGATCTCAGCTGCATTCGATCAGTCGAATGCGGTTGTTTGTACTGGAGACAAGAGAGCGATGAGAGCTTTGGCAAATCATCCTTTGATCAATAAATTTGCTGAGGGCTTTCAGGGCAAGTTTTTGTGTATTGAGCATGCGCTCCTTCTTGCTATTAATCATCACGGTTTTTTTCATGTGCGAGACAAAGTTGCCTTGGGCTTGAAAGAGGGGTTTTCACTTGACACGGCAATTTGCTCTGCATTTGGGAGCGGAATGCACGCAAGTGAGGACAATGCCAAATCAGCTCTCTTAGCTTATGTAGAAGACCTCAGAAAAGACGCTGGCGAGTTGCTGTTTAACAATGGAAGCACTGACCTGTAAAAAGATGTGCAGTCAGGATGAAAGCAGTTTGGTTTTCATGTTCCAAGTTTACCGTCAATGCAGCCCCTTCAGCGCTGCATGGAATTCCTGGCTTTTTTACTAGCGATCCCGATCCTGCAGCAACCAGTTTGCGGAATATCGCCCCGTTGACCCACCACTCGGAATCGCTGGCATGCCCCTTGTTCGTTGACGATAGCCGGATGGACGGACTCTCTCTTGATCAGCCGCACGAACGGTTGGGAACCGCGATAGGATCCGCTTCGGAAGGACCCGCCGGTTTCAATGGGGTAGTAGGGGTGGTCCCAAAACGCGTCGTGTTTGTGTGAAAGTACCGGAATGCTTTGGGATAGACCCTCGCAAAGAACATCCAGAGAGGACCCAAGAACCGGGGGGCCATCTCGTCACGCCGCACATTCCCCCCAACCCCCCATATTTTTGCCACGCACGAACTTTCTCTATGGCCCGCGGGGCACGGAATCCCATCGCAGCATGTTGAATAATGTGGGAGGACCCAAAAGGGCACCCTTGAATAGCGCACTCCGGTCACACCGCCCCCCACCCCACCGCGTAAAACGCGCCGGACTGTGTACGCGGCATTATGGGCTCATATTTACCGCGGTGCAAACGCACGCCCAGCGGAATGTGTCAACGACAGTGAGACAACTTTTTGATAGTTGTTAGGTGCTGCATCCCGCGTGCTCAGGGGCCAGCCCCCGAACCCCCGGGATTTTTTCAGGCATGACTCGGGTGTTCAAAGAGTTTGTTGCTGGTACT
>NZ_JBFHFD010000257.1:0-11283 GCF_041583735.1 Novipirellula sp. | reverse complement strand
TCACTCGAGTTCCAATTGGGTTCGTTTATTCAGAAACGCCGGGCTCGTCACAATCACTTCGATCATGCTGCTGAAACGGTAATCCTGTTCCGCCAGCGTTGACCGCATTTGAGCAATCGTTGCCTCGTCGGAAAGCTGCAGTGTTCGCCCAAGTCCATACGCCAACAGTTTGCGGCACAAATTGTCAACAAAGTCGTCTTGTCGTTGGTTGCGAATGTATTGCAGCAGCCCCGCCAGTCCGCTGCCTACGCTCTTGTCCGGAAACACCGCGGTGTCATCCACGGCGCGGCCGCCAAGATCGGTGTCACGTGATTCGCCCACGGGTCCATAGCCTTCGAACGCTAAACCGAACGAGTCGATTCGCTCGTGACAGCCGGCACAACTGGAATCGGCACGATGACGCGCCAAGGCCTCGCGAAGAGTCAGATCACCGAGTTTCGATTCGTCCTCGGGCAATTCGGGAACGGTCGCCGGCGGCGCGGGCACATTCTCGCCGAGCATCCGTTTGACGACCCAATTGCCGCGTTTGACTGGACTGGTACGCAGTCCCGGCGAGTTGTACGTCAAAAAGACAGCCATCGGCAACATTCCGCCTCGTCCCCAGCGACTTGCCCCATCGAGTTTGCTCCAACCTTCAATGGAATTCGCAATCGGTTCGGCGGGCACGCCATAATGGCTCGCCAACTCGGGATTCACAAACGTGTAGTCCGCATACAAACAATGAAGCACCGAGGCGTCGCGAGCGATCAAGTCTAAGAAGAAGCGAATGGGTTCTTCGTACATGGCTTGCCGCAGCTCGTCAGTGAACTGAGGGAAACGGCCGCGATCGACTCCGTTGTGCTGTTCGAATCGCCGGAAATCGAGCCAGTTGCCTGTGAACTCCGTCGCCAATCCATGCACCCGTTCGTCCCGCAGCATGCGGCGAACTTGTTCGACCAGCACGTCGGGCTCGTGCAATCGCCCCGATGTGGCAAGTTCCATCAACGCCGGATCGGGCATGCTGGACCACAAAAAGTAGCTCAGCCGGTTCGCCAGCGCCACATCATCGAGCGGCTGCACGCCCGGCGTTTGCTGCGACGCAATCGTGTCACCACCGCCGTCACCCGGCAGATCGACGCGATAACAAAAGTGAGGTGACATCAACACGCGGCCCACGCTGTCGCGGATCGCATCTTCGTGACTCAGCCCATCGACGTCACGCAGCGTTTGATAAAACGCGACCACGTCGTCACGTTCCTGGACCGACAATGGGCGGCGAAAGGCACGTTCGGTGAATTCGACTAACGCCTGAACGTGGACCGGTTCCGACTGAATCCGCAACTGTTCCAGTTTCCGGAATGTCGCGGACATATCGTCAAAGTAGCGGCGGATCGCCGTCAAAGCCTGATCGCTCGATCCCAAGCGGCGGGCTTTGGCAATGTAAACCTCCGCCAGACCTTGGACTTTTTCTGCGGACGTCGCATCTTTGTCCTCGGCGCGATAACGATCAAATTCACGGTCCCGCATGAACGTCGAATCGGTGCGATCAAACCAAATGAAACCGCTGTATTGCCGCATCGGCGCGGACGTCACGAAATCAAGCTCGGTCCACAATCGATCGATCTGCCGCTGCTGCGATTCATCGAGCATTAAATCATACAGCGGCGCATCATCGCGAAAGTATCCCATCTGGCTATGGAATCCCGCACTCAAAAATCGTCCCGTCAACTTCTTTTCCGATTTCGCATCCAGGTACACTCGAGCGCGTTCGGAGATGTAAAAGGCATCGGGAAAAATGCTGCAGAACCGCTCAAGCGATTTGTGCATAAGTTCCTGTTCCGCATCCTCCGATACCGTCATTGCCTTGGCAGCAGACGATCCCTCCGTCAAACCGAGATTTCCTTCGGGCAATGGCGTGCCCGAGTAACGTCGACGATTCTCTACAAATTGCCGATTCTTCCACAGCACCAACGGTTGCGAGCCAATGTTCATTTCGGGTGAGGTCAAGTTCGGTACATCCGGAACCAAGCTTTCGCGTAGCGTCGTGACAAACTCGGCCATCTGCTTGCACTGCGCCACCGCATCGGTCTGATGTTGCTCGGTGACTCCGGCTGGCAACTCATGCCACATCGATTGTAGCGCCGCGATCACGCCCACCGATTCCGCATCGCCCGTCAACACTGTCCATAACGTCTCGGCATAGCGAGCACTCAAATCTTGCTGGCGAGCCAGTTCCGCCAGCGTTACGCCCGAGCGTCCCAGCGAGTCTCGATTTTGAAACTGCCAAAGCAACATGAAGTAGGCGTCGTAATCCGTCCGTTGCCGCTTGTAGAAATCGACAATTCGATTGACACAAAACTTGTCGCGATCGGTGGGGGTGATCACTGGATGAGTTGCGAATTCAAATCCCGTCGGCGTTAACGCCAAATGCTCTGACACGAACCGAGCAGCCGCAAGGTATTTTTTCAACAGGGCAGGGGACATCGTCAGCGATTCCCCCGAGTTGTCAAATCCCGCTTCGTTGGCCGGGTCAATCGGAAACGCGTTCGCCGGTTGGATATCAACGCCGGTCAAATCGCGGATTGTGTAGTTGTACTCGCTACTACTCAGGCGGCGGGCCAACACCACGCCTGGATCCCCAGCGGTGCGTTCGGCTTCGGCGTCGCGGACCGCTTTGATCCAGCGGACCACCGATTCTCGCTGCTGCTGTGTCGGCTGCTCGTCAGCATCTTCGGGAGGCATATCGCCCGATTCGAGCCGTTCGAGTACGACCATCCAGCGGCGAAAATTCTTGACAACCGATGCCACGTCCTGGTCAACGCTCAGATCCAAGTCACCTTCGCGAGTCACGTCGTTATGACAATCGGCACAGTGGGTCTGCAGCAGCGGCTTGACGGTGTCGCGAAACGTGACCGCCAATGGTTGTTCAGCGATCACGGTGACCGCGTTCATCACGAACAAGCAAGCAACAACAAAACGCAACGTTTTCATAGGTGCGTTGGACCAATGCGGGGCAGGGCAGGGGGGCTAAAAAAGGCAGCCAGGTGGGAAAGGAACGATGCATCGAGGATGCCACCACAGTCTACAGACTCTCCCCTGATGATGGTCACCTGAATTCGTCTTGCCAGGCGAGAAAACCGGAATTGAGCAGGAAAATCGGTTCTCGAGTGCGAAATGAGCCATGAGTTCCCCCGGCGAAGCCGAGAGTTAACCCAGCGAAGCCAAGAGTTAACCCAGCGAAACAGTTTCTTCGCAAGTCTTGGCGACACCGACTGCCGGTTTTCCGGTCGTTTTTAAAGTTGTTTTTGACGGGGTCACAGACCGAACCAACGGCACACGGTGTGCTTGTTGACCCCCTGAAGCTACCAAAACTTTCATCCCCCCGGAGGTTCATCATGAATGCAAACGCGATTCATCATTCGTGTTGGGTTCATTCCAATCCGCTGACACAGCGATTTGATCGATTGTCATCCACCCACACCAGCGACGTTGCCGTGGTGGGCGGCGGAATCACCGGACTTTCGACGGCCTTGGAATTACTCCATCGCGGATTCGGTGTGACGGTTTACGAGGCAGCGATTATCGGCGGAGGAACCACCGGCGGCAGCACCGGGCACCTGGACTCGCATCCGGAAATCGGCTGCGGCGAGTTGCTTTCGAAATTGGGTGAAACGGCAGGCCGCGAGTACGTCCAACTACGCCAAGCCGCGATCGCCGCGATTGAACACCGCGCCGCCAACGATTGCGATTTCACTCGCGTACCAGGCTACTACTATTCCGAAGATGCCGACGATGCCTCATCACTTCGTGACGAATGCGAGGCCGCCGCCCGGCTAGGGTTGCCAGTCGAATGGTGTGACAAGCCTCCGCTACCATTCGCAACCGTCGGCTTTCGAATCGACTCGATGGCCCGAATGGATTCGATGGCCTACTTGCGACGATTGACAGATTTGGTGGTCGAAGCCGGAGGTAAGATTTTCGAAAAATCGATCGCTCGCGTCTCGCTCGAAGAAGAAACTCGCGAGCTGTCCGTCGGCGACGGGACCGCCCACTTTGACCATCTGGTGTTGGCAGCCCACTGCAACAAATCCGATTCGATGCTATTGGACATCGAGACACCAGCGTATCAATCTTATGCACTACTGGCCGAAGTGGCCAATCCGCCCGAGGACGGATTGTTCTGGGACAACTCGGATCCCTATTTCTACACACGCCGCTGGGGAAGTGCGTCGCCGAACAAAATCATCGTGGGCGGCTGCGACCACCGCACTGGCGATGGCGACACCAAACAAGCGCAAGCGGACCTCGAAGAATATGTTCGTCAACGCTTTGACGTCCGCTCGATCGAGTCGCGATGGAGCGCCGAGCTGTTTGAACCGACCGACGGATTGCCGATGATTGGCAAAGTTCCTGGCAAGAAAAACGTGTGGATCGCGACCGGATTGAGCGGCGTCGGATTGACGTGGGGCACGGCGGCGGGATGGTTGATTGCCGACCAAATTTTTCGCGGATCATCGACGCTGCAGGATGCCTTGTCGCCCTCGCGACTAAGCGTTTCGGCAATCACCGGAGCGGTCACCGAGATGGCGGCTCCGGTCAAAGGGATGGCTCAGCGAATTCTGCCAGCGAAAAAAATCGATCCTGTCACCCTGCGGCCTGGCGAAGGGGCGGTAGGCGACGTCGACGGCGTTCATACCGCAATTTGCCGCGACAAAAGTGGCATGCTGCATCGCTGTGATCCCGTTTGCACTCATATGGGCGGCACGGTTTCGTGGAACGAAGCCGAACAAACATGGGACTGCCCCGTGCATGGCGGCCGATTTACCAACTGCGGGAAACGGCTTTACGGCCCCCCGGAACAAGACTTGCATTCACCCAAAACAGGAAAGCAATAAACCCTTTTTAAAAACGCACTGAGAAAATCGCCTGAGGATCGATTGCATGAACAAGTCAAAGACACGGGGAAACGCCAACTCGAAAAAAAGTCGACCACCCCAATCGCAAGATCGACAACCCGGCATCCAGGCTGAAATGGAACCGCAGCCACGTACGATTCGCGATGACTACGTTGGCAGTGACAAATTGAAAGACAAGGTTGCATTGATCACCGGGGGCGATAGCGGGATTGGTCGATCCGTCGCCGTGATGTTCGCTCGCGAAGGTGCGGACATCGCCTTTGTTTATCTGAATGAAAAAGAAGACGCCGAACAAACGCGGTCGCTAGTCGAGGCTGAAGGGCGAGTCTGCTTGCCCATCAAGGCTGACATCGGCAAGGCCGCTTCATGTACATCCGCGGTTGAGAAGGCGGTCAAAAAGTTTGGCCGTCTCGATATCCTTGTCAACAATGCGGCGGAACAACATCCGCAAGACGACATCGATGCGATCACCGAGAAACAATTGGTTGCGACGTTCAGTACGAATGTCTTTCCGATGTTCTATTTGACGCAAGCGGCACTGCCGCACTTGAAAGAGCATGCCGGAAGCTCGATCATCAACACGACCTCGGTAACCGCGTATCGCGGCAGCCCAGGACTACTCGACTACGCTGCCACCAAAGGCGCCATTGTGGCCTACACCCGTTCGCTATCACAGAAATTGGTGGAGGATGGGATTCGCGTCAACGCGGTCGCACCGGGGCCAATCTGGACGCCACTGATCCCTGCGACCTTTGACAAAGAGAAAGTCAGCAAGTTTGGTAACGACACGCCAATGGGCCGGGCAGGACAGCCTGATGAATGCGGCAGCTGTTATGTTTTTCTTGCCTCGCAGGATGCTTCTTATATCACCGGCCAGGTGCTGCATCCCAACGGCGGCGAAGTCATCAACGGCTAATCAACCGCGAACCCCGCCAACGGCTTGGAAAACCGTGCGACAATAGCTCTACAGTGCTTGCAGCGTCTGGCTTCAATTTGATCAGCGTGCTTGCCAGCAAACCGGGTGTTCGGGGCAATGTTTTCACTCGCAATTTGCAGTTTTTTCCGACGCACACCCCCTCGACGCTCCACCATCAATCACGTCCTGATTCTCGCGTCATAGTGTGCAATGGACGGGGTACTTGCGCGCAGAATCGACGGCAAAAACGTGCTCCGTGCCCGCTATCACGACAACGTCAAAGAGGCCGCACGGTTCTGTTTTGGCACGACGAATGCTTACTCAATCCGTTTCAATACCAGATCCCTTCCAACACCAGCAGCAGCACGTGCTATCCCCAAACGGCCGTCTGCGAACGAGCAGGTTGGCAAAGTGTCAATCGTCCCCCTGGAGAGTCCATTCGTGTGTACGGTCGTTCCCCCTGCTAAAAATGTGCTTGATGCGATCGGCAATACCCCATTGATTCAACTGAGTCGTTACCTTGATGTTGCCGACGTCACGTTGTTTGCCAAGCTGGAAGCGAGCAATCCGGGTGGCAGCGCAAAAGATCGTCCCGCTCACGAAATGATTCGTCAAGCAATCGAGCGAGGCGAAATCGACCGCAACACCACCGTGATCGAATCCTCTTCGGGAAACATGGGAATTGGACTGGCCCAGGTCTGTCGCTACTATGGAATGCGATTTATCGGTGTGGTCGATCCCCGAGCTCAACGTCAAAACATCGAGATCATGCAAGCACTCGGCGCCGAGATCGACTTGGTCGACCAACCACTCGAAGGGGACTTTTTAGCCGCCCGGCTCGCGCGAGTGTGCTATCTGCTGGAAACCACCCCCGATTCCTATTGGCCTAACCAGTATTCCAATCCTGCGAACCCGTTGTCACATCGCATCGGCACAGTGCGTGAGATTGACGAGGCGCTCGGCGGGCATCTCGACTATCTTTTTGTTGCCACCAGCAGCACCGGCGCTGCACAAGGTTGCCGTGATTTCCTGCGTTCGATGAATCGCTCGACTCAGATCGTTGCAGTCGACTCGGCAGGCAGCGTCTTGTTTGGCGGCACCGCAGGCGCCCGCATGATTCCCGGACTCGGCGCCGGCCGTGTGCCGCCGCTGGCACGCAACCAAACCTTTGATCATATCGCTCGCGTCAGCGACCTCGATTGTGTGATCGGTTGCCGCCGCATGGCACACCGCGAAGCAATGTTGGTGGGCGGTTCAGCGGGCGGTGTGCTGGAAACCGTCCGGCGGATGCAGAGTCAATTGAGCGGAAAAGTTTGTGCAGCAATCCTACATGACTCTGGCACACGCTATCTACAAACCATTTTCAATGACCAGTGGGTTGCAAATCAATTGGGATGTGACCCCGAAACGATCCGCCAGCGGGCGGGAATCACAAACGCAACGGAGAAAAAGGCGGTGATGTCATGAGCATTGGATTTAAATCAAGCGAACGTTTTAAAACGTCAGCAGAGTCGTCGGTGGACTCGACGTTTCGATTGGCCATTGTGGGTTGTGGACCGCGGGGAATGTATTGTCTCGAGCGTCTCACGCATGCGATCGAACAACAAAAACTTAGCGGTCCCGTTCAAATTGACATCTACGAACCAGCGGCTTACCCCGGCGCGGGCATGGTCTACGATCCGCGCCAACCAGAACATCTAAGAATGAATTTCACCAGCCGTCAGATTGACACACGGCATCCCGATCAGCGAAATCACCCTGTATCGAGTCACAACGTCATCTCAATGTCGTTTCTCGAGTGGGCTAAACGCAATCGTCCACAGTGGTCCGAGCCCGAGGGCTATGCACCGCGTGCCGTCGTGGGTGAATATTTGCACGACTGTTTTCAGCAAGTTCTAAAGCGATTGCGACCGCTGGCCACGGTCAATCTGTATCCGACGAAAGTGGTTGATATCGAACACGCCGACAACCGCTGGATCTTGAGCACGGCGGAGGACGACACGGCTTACGACGAAGTGGTTTTAGCGGTAGGACATGAGGGGTGGCGATCGGCTGAATCGTATCGCATTGGTGACGTGATCGCCGATATCCCGTGCGTGTTCCCAACCGAAACACGACTGTCGGCCGACGCGGTGCCGGCGGATTCGGTGGTTGCGGTTCGAGGTTTCGGATTGACGTGGATCGATGCCGCCCTTTCATTGACCGAAGGCCGCGGTGGCAAGTTCACAGAGATCGATGGCCGCTGGAGCTATCAACGTTCGGGCCGCGAACCCAAGGCAATCGTGCCGTTTTCGCGTTCAGGACGACCGATGTTGCCGAAATCGGCTGACATCCACCAACCGCAATTGGCTCCGATCTGGAATCGCTACACCAAACAGCTGCGGATTCTCGCTTCCACCGCTAAACTCACTCGCACCAGCGAAGACGAAAATGAAAAGCCGAACTTTCGCAGCGATGCTTGGCCGATCATCATCAACGCAGCCACCGACGCCCTGCACAAGCTTCGACCAGAGGTGGAACGGTTCAACGTCCGCCAATGGTTCCGTGATTGGTCGCGTTGGCGAGTGGTGGACAAGGAAGTCATCGCCCAATTGCGACACTCCTACGACGTTGCGACCGGCCGTAAACCCGTCGACGAAGCCTGGGCATTGGGGTTGGCGTGGCGTCAACTTTATCCCGCGCTGGTGGAACTGGTCAGCCAAGGTGGACTCGCCGCGGAGAGCGTCGACGGGTTCCAGCGAATTGCTACCGAAATGGAACGCATTGCCTTTGGTCCGCCAGCGGAAAATATCGGCCGCATTTTGGCGATATATGATGCTGGATTGATCGACTTGCGTTTTCTCGCCGATGGAACCCCAAATCGCGATGCAGATGGCTGCAAAACGTTGCAGTGTGGTCACCGCGCGATCGAAGTCGATCGCATCATTGACGCCACCATTCCAGGGCCCCATCAAAATGAACAAGGAGGCATTCTCGATCGATTGTCCAGCGATGCATTCGTGCATCACAACAATACCGGGCTGTGTGTCAACGATTCCGGCCGGCTGGTACAGCGAAACAGAAAAGCATTGCTAGGCATCGCCGTGTTTGGCCGGGTCACCGAAGGCAGTGTGCTGGGCAATGACACGCTCAGCCGTACCCTTCACACTCATTTGGATCGCTGGACCGAAAGTCTGGTCCGATCGAGATCAAGGACGGCAGCTTGATGACGGGGTTGCCAAATGGAACGACCGTCGATTTGAGTGCTGACGTCCAACGACAACCACCGTCATCCTGTTCACTTGATCGCGGCTGTGTCGGGGTCACACCGTTGACCGCCCGTCGCGAACCGTGGATGAATTCGCTGCTGCATGATCCCACATTAGCATCGCTGTTGGAGCAGCATGGATCGCCGCTGAACGTGGTGACTGCAGACCCGATGCTGGCGAACGTTCGAGAACTGAATGCAGTCGCGAAGGCGCGATCGTTGGACTTCCGCGTTTTCTTTGCCCGCAAAGCGAACAAGTGCTTGACGTTCGTCAACGCCGCACCGCTGGCGGGCTCAGGAATCGACGTCGCCAGCCTGAATGAGCTTGAGCAAACACTCCAATCCGGTATCGCCTCAAATGACATCATCTGCACTGCGGCGATAAAAAACGCGAACCTAGTCGAGGTTTGCGTTCGCAACGAAATCACACTGACAATCGACAACGAAGACGAATTGTCGCTGATCACCCACACCGCCGAGAAGCTAGCGAAACCTGCTTTCGTTGCGATTCGGTTGAGCGGATTTATTCATGATGGCAACAAATTGCACTCGCGATTTGGTGTCGACATCGAGCAATGCGAGTCGTTTGCCAAAGGAATCGCGGCCGACCATGTTCGCGTCACCGGGTTGCATTTCCATCTTGACGGTTATTGCGCACAGCAACGCGTCGCCGCGATCGATCAGTCATTGGCGGTCGTGCCGTCACTGAGGCAACAGGGGCATCCGATTGAATTCCTCGACATCGGTGGTGGGTTTCCGATCAGCTACCTGTCCAGCGGCGAGCAGTGGGAAACATTTTGGAACGAGCATCGTCGTGGGTTACTGCAGCAGCGACCGCCGCTGACCTATCGGGGTCATGGCCTAGGCTTGATTGCGGTGGATGGCAAGATCGTTGGCAAACCCAATAGCTATCCCTACTATCAAACGCCCACTCGATCCGCTTGGTTGGCCCAGATTTTGGATTCGCCGGTTGCCGACGGCACGGTTGCGGACCAAGTCCGCGACCACGACTTGCAACTTCGCTGCGAACCAGGACGCAGCATCTTGGACGGCTGTGGGATGACGATTGCCCGCGTTGAGTTTCGCAAACAAAATGCGGAGGGCGATTGGTTGATCGGATTGTCAATGAACCGGACTCAGTGCCGAACCAGCAGCGATGATTTCCTGGTCGATCCGATCGTGATTCCCCAGACCGACCGTTCGGAAAGCGAATTGCAAAACCAGAACCAGACCGAACCGATGGAAGGTTTCCTGGTCGGGGCCTACTGTACCGAGTCAGAGCTGATTTGCTTGCGTAAACTGCGATTCCCCGCGGGAATCCGCCGAGGCGACTTGGTCGCGTTCCCCAATACGGCGGGCTATTTGATGCACTTTCTAGAAAGTCGTTCACATCAATTTCCGCTTGCCAAAAACCTGGTCTATGACTCGCGTTCGCAAACGCCATGGATGCTGGACAAAATCGACGCCGAGTAAACTTCAGTTTTGTAGCAGTGTGGCATGGTTTTATAAGCAGCTACGCTCACCAGAACCGTGGATGTACGCGAGAATGGGCGATCGGCATCGGCACCTGTCGTCGCTTGAGACTTGAAATTGATATCAGACGCATTTCCTCGTAGGAAGAATCTTTAGCAAGATCCACTGCGTTAGTGATTAGCTTCGCACCGCTCGCGACTTCGGGTGTGAGGACGCCCGTTTTCTATTGGCATCCGAAGCCTGCCAAACATCGTACCTGGCTCCTCGTAGGCACGAGCTTTGCATCGTTGATTGGCCCAACATGACCGGGCTTTGCAATGTGTAATGGCAGCCTAAATTTTCGTTCCCCCAAATAGTGACGGATGCATCTTGAGATACCAAAAATTGAGCCGCTATTGGCGAATCACAGCGTCGGCAACAGGGTTGGTTGTTCCGCTTGCGATGGCCTCCACGGCATTTTCGCAGCCCCCCAATCCTCGGTCCGAAGTGACTGACAATCGTGCAGCAACGAATCAACAAACACCAGATCGTTCAGAATCCGAGCAATCCGAAGGCGTTGAATATTTGACGCGTGGCCCCTTACATGAAGCGTTCGCCGAGCCTTACGATGCGAACCCCGAACCGAGTCCGGTGGTGCAAAAGCAACCACCGGAACCGATCGACGAACTGCCTCCAGAGTATCGGCCTGATGGCAAAAACGTGACCTGGATTCCCGGCTATTGGTCGTGGGACGACGAACGCGAAGATTTCAT
>NZ_JBFHFD010000256.1:0-11310 GCF_041583735.1 Novipirellula sp. | reverse complement strand
TCGCCCTCACCCGAGCAATCGCTAAAGGCTCTGCTCGACCTCTCCCAAACTCCGTTTGGGAGAGGTGACTACTTGTTGCATGCCGGCGTTTGATTGTGAAGCAGCGAAAGCTGCGGCAGGATGCACTTCAGAGTGCATTCGTGTTTCAACGCAAAGTGCGACTGGATGATCTCCGCAAGCCACCTCGCCCGAGCGCAGCTAGGGAGAGGTCGGACGGGCCCACAGGCCTCGTCCGGGTGAGGGCCAACCGCGCAACTTAGCGCACTGTCACTTCCAATTGCTCGGTCGCCCTCACCCGAGCCATCGCTGAAGGCTCTGCTCGACCTCTCCCAAACTGCGTTTGGGAGAGGTGACCACGCAACGAGTTGCCGCCGATGATATCGAGACGACTGCACCGGTCCACCGCTACTATTCTTGACTCTCAACACCCCATAACTTGACCAACAGCGACAGCATCTCGGGATCGTGCGACTTTAACTCGTCGCGGGTGAAGGGGAAAAAATCGTTGCGGCTGAAGTAGGCTTCGCTGGTTTCGGCAAAGTACTCTTGCGGCGTGGTCATTGCATACGCACGGTCGCGGCGTTTGTTGCCGTTGGCGTCTTGCCGCTCGACATCATCGTACTTGCCACTCACCTTGGCTTTCTGGTAGGCCTTCTTCAGCGGCTGATTGTCAAAGCCTCGCTCCAACACGCGGTCGTGGTAGGCGTGGGCCAGTTCATGCAGCGCAAAATTGGGCATCCGCCGCGTCTCGGCCTCGAAAATACGAACATTGGTGAACTCGACGCCCTTCGCCATTTTCGCGTCTCGGCCGTTTTTGACCAACCAAGTTTTACTGGGGTGATATTCCGCCCGCGGCTGTGTGTTGGGGTATTCGGGCGAAAACCAAAGCGGCACTTTTTGCAGCTCTGCCACCGCAGGCGCGGGCACCACACGAATGATCTCGTCAAGCTGTTTTTCTAGCAGCTCGAGCGCCGTCGCAGTCGCTTGCTTGTTTTGCGATTCCAATTGCTGGTTGACGTGAACCGTCCAACCCGAAACGACCCGTGTTTGGTGAGTGGCACTGCGATCGTTGGCGACAATCGAGTGGACCATCATTCCGCTGGCCAACCCTACAGCAACGGCGATACTTCGAATCCAGACTTGGCAATCAGAACACATGGACATCGGGAAAAGTTCTTCCTAGTACAAAACAGTGAAATGTGAATTGGATACAAGCAGGGGAACCAAAGCGGTGTATCGACATGATCGATCCTGCGGACGCAGTCCGCGGAGGAAACGTTCACAATAGCGCCGACCACTCTGCTTCGCTTCGCCCCCTGCGCGTCAGTATAATCCGCCAAAAGCCTTTGCGACTTTCGTGATGGCTGGCAACGCATTCGGAATCCTAGTGGGCGTGTCCGGCATGGTCATGGCCTTCGTGATCGTGATCATGCTTGATTTCGCCCCGATAGGGTGTTCCGTTGATCGTCACACTCAACTTAGGCGCCGAAGCTTCGTCATCGATATGCCCGACCAATTCGGCATTGGCAAGGGTAAAGCGTGACGATTTGCCGTCGGGGTCACCAGCATCGGGATTGGCGGTTAGTTTAAACTGTTCGGGCGATCCGTCATGCACCAAATTGATTGTCACGTCCGTTGCGTCAATGGGAACCGCCTTGGTGGCCGACGAGTCGAGAATATAAACCGTTACCGACTTGGCATCATGAACAATTTCGGCATGAAACTCTTCGTTGCCAAGCTCGACTAACGAACCATGGTGAGGCCCTTCACTTGGGTGGGCATGCACATCGACAGTCGCAGGCGGAAGCCCGTCGGCGGTCACGTCGCTACCAGAGACGCTGTTGTCGACATCGGGATGGGTCGCAGCTTTATCGCCACATCCGGTGGTGAAAAGAAACAATCCAGCGGCAAGCGTTGTAAATTTTGTCTTTCGCATTGCAAAAATCTCTGTAATCGGGGGGCGTAGAAGGAAACGTCTCGCGAGAAAAGATCGCGAAGCGGTACATGATTGGAAAAACCTCGCAATCGGAATGACGAGGCGACTGCGGGGGGATCGTTCGATTTACCCCGCTACGACATTAGTGCGAGTGCTAAACTTCATTCAATTCGATTTCGCTGGCGGTGGCGGTGACCACTCGCTCGGCAGACTTCATCCCAAACAACCAAAACAGCGCCGGATGCACAAAGAAGTCCAACATTGTCGAACTGACCAATCCGCCCAAGATCACGGTAGCAACGGGATACAAGATTTCCTTACCGGCTTCACCAGCGGACAACACCAGTGGCACCAGCCCGATTCCCGAGGTCAATGCGGTCATTAAAACCGGTGCCAGTCGCTCAAGTCCTGCGCGAACAATCATCGCCCGAGTGAACTGTTCGCCTTCGTGTTGAACCAGGTGCAAATAGTGCTGCAGCAACAGAATGCCGTTCCGCGACGCGATCCCAGCCAACGAGATAAATCCGACCATCGCAGCGATGGTCAACGTTTGACCGGTGATCACCAAGGCAGCGACCGACCCGATAAATGCCATCGGAAGCGCCGCCATCACTTGCAGCGCCAAGTTCATGCTACGGAACAAGGTATACAGCACCAAGAACACACCCATCATCGAAATCACAAACAGCACCGAAATCATTCGGCTTGCCGATTGCTGACTTTGGAATTGGCCTCCGTATTCGACAAAGTATCCTGCGGGCAGTTGTGCAATGATCGGTTTGATCGACGTTTGGATATCGGCCACGACATCCACGACTCCGCGGTCGGCGACATTACACTGGACCACAATACGGCGTCGAACGTTTTCGCGATTGACCACGTTGGGGCCGCCCGATTCGTAGACTTTGGCAAGCCCCGACAGCGGAATCATGCCACCGTCGGGCAATTGAATGGACAATCGTTTCAGCTCTTCGATATCCTCGCGATATTCCTCTTTCATTCGCACCATCAAGTCAAAGGTTCGCATGCCATCGAGAACCTCCGAGACGACTTTGCCGTTCATCGCGGTTTCGATGTATTCGTTGACCGACGCGGCACTCAATCCATATTGCAGCAACCGGTCGCGGTCCAGTTCGATGCGGAGCTGCGGGATGATGACTTGCGGTTCGACCAACGCGTCCGTGACGCCTGGCACCAACTCGATTTCGGCTTTGATCTGTTCCGCCTTCTGACGCAGCACATCCAAGTCGTCGCCGTAGATTTTGATTCCAACCTGGGCTTTCACCCCAGACAACATGTGCGAGATCAAGTGGGCGATCGGCTGCTCGACCGCGGTGACCACGTGTGGAAACTCTTCCATCGCGTCGCGGATTTCGGTCAACTGTTCTTCACGTGAACGCGGCGAGTCGGGATCCAGTTCAATGATCATTTCGGACATATTCACGCCCTCGGCATGCTCGTCCAATTCGGCACGTCCGGTCCGTCGAGCAAACCGCTGTACGTCATCGATCTTCTTCAGCGACTGCTCGACAGATTCCGCGATCTCGTTCGATGCGGCCAACGAGGTTCCCGGCGGCAGCACGACGTTCAATTGGATCGTCCCTTCGTTAAACGGAGGCAAAAAATCTTTCTCAAGTCGCATGACAAAGATTGCCGCGATCGCGACCATCATCAGCGACACACCGAGATTCAGGTATGGAAACGCCAAACTGAACCGGATCACCTTGTCCGCGCCCCACTTCAAACCTCGCAAGACAAAGCCGTCTTTCTCATCGCCACGCCGGGTGCCTCGTCCAAGCAGCCAGTACGACAACACAGGAGTCACGGTCAGCGAAACGAATAACGAAGCAAGGATCGAGACGATGTAGGCGACGCCCAGGGGGGCGAACAATTTACCTTCCATTCCGCCGAGTGCAAACAGTGGAATGAACACCAAAATCACGATCATCGTGCCAAACACGATACTGCGTCGCACCTCGGCACTAGCCCGAAACACCACCAGCAATGAGTTCAACGGATTACCGGCGGCACGGTTCTCTTTCAAACGTCGATAGATGTTCTCGACATCCACGATGACATCATCCACCAATTCGCCCATCGCCACCGCGATCCCCCCCAGCGTCATCGTGTTGATCGACAATCCAAACACTGCGAACACGATCGCCGTGACGACTAATGACAACGGGATGGCGGTTAGCGTGATGAACGTCGTCCGCAAATTCAGCAGAAACAGAAACAGCACGATGACAACCAAGATGCCGCCGTCACGGAGTGCTTCGACGACATTGTCGATCGCGCGGTCAATGAACGATTTTTGCGAATAGACGGTCGTAAGCTGAGTTCCCGCCGGCAGCGTTGGTTGCAATTCTTCGATCGCAGCCATCACATCTTCAGTCACACGCCGAGTGTCCGCGCCGGGTTGTTTGTTGATCGTCAGCACGACCGCAGGCCCACCACGCCAATTCGACGCCGCATCGCCGGTGCCATTGGGATCCGTATCCTGCGAACGCACAAAGGCCGAGCTATCGCCACGTTTGACTTGCGCTCCTTCGACCACCTCGGCGACCTGTGAAAGCAGCACCGGGCGACCTTCGCGAATTTTCACCGGCACCTTTTTCAGATCTTCCAGTGATTGAATCCGACCGAGCGAACGGACCAGCAATTCTTCGGGGCCTTGTTTGTCCAAATAGCCCCCCGTTCCATTTTCATTGCTTTCGGTCACGGCCGATTCGATCTCTGGCAATGTGACGCCGAAACGAAGCATCGCGTCGGGGTCGACCAGGACCTGGAACTGCTTACGCTCACCGCCCATCGTAAAGACTTGCGAGACACCAGGAATCGTCAACAATCGTTGGCGGACAACCCAATCCGCGGTGGTGCGAAGCTGCATCGGATCGACATCGGGATTGTCACTCCACATCCCCAACATCAACACTTGGCCCATGATCGACGAGATCGGCGCGAGTTGAGGCGTGATCCCGGGTGGCAATCGATCTTGAACCATCTGCATCCGCTCGGCCACGATTTGGCGGTCGGTATAGACGTCGGTACCATAGGCAAACTCGACGTAGATGACCGAAATCCCGACGCCCGAAGAACTACGGACCGCCTCGACACCGTTGGCACCATTCATCGCCGTTTCGATCGGGAACGTGACCAACGACTCCACTTCCTCCGGAGCCATGCCTGGCGTTTCTGTCATGATCACGACCCGCGGCCGGTTCAGATCGGGAAACACATCGATGGGCATCACCATGGTTTGCCATGTTCCATAGCCAAGCAGAAACAGGGCGACTGCGATGACAAGCAGCCGTTGATGAAGGGCAAAGCGAATGACGGCGTTGAGCATGAATCAATGAAGCAATCGAGAATGGAAAACGGAAGAATCGAGCAGGTGAGTCTGTCCCGATTGCTTGATCAATGTGAATGCCCTGCATGGGGATCGGCGCCACCGCCTGATTTGTTCTTGATTGCCATTTGCATTTGATGCGCCGCTTTCTGGGCAATCACATCGCCGGGAAAGATCGATCCATCGTTGGCGATCACCACGACGTCTTGCCCACGATGGCGAACATGCACCGGCACGCGAGTAAAGGTTTTGCCGTTTTGCTGGAACACAAACCAATCCGCGCCCTCTTTGACAACCGCCTCGACCGGCAACACGATTTGGTTCTCCCACTGTTCGACAGGCACACGCAGTTCGAGTCGTTGGCCGATGCGATACTTCCACGACACAAACCGCTGACCTTCGTCATTGGTGACATCTCGCATCATCTGATTGGGCAATTCCACGAACAGCGATAGCGTTCGCGAATCACTGTCAATCGAATTGGAAACAAACACCAACTTTAATCCACGGACGACCTCTTGCCCCATCGATCCGCTGAACACCGCGTCGACTTTCCAGCCCTGCTGGGCCGCGTTGGAAATCGCCGCGATGTCGTTTTCAAACGCTTTACCTTCGATAAACAATTGGGTGTAATCCGAAAGCGAACAAAGTTTTTCGCCTGCTGTGATCGCTTGGCCCTTGTGAACGCTGAGGTCATCGACCACCAACAATTTTTTGTTGCTGCGATTGCCACCGGCATCCTGAGGCATCAACAAAGGCTTCGTGTATGAAACCGGACGCAGCGAAACTTGACTCAGATGCAACTCTTCATCCTCGCTATGGCTGTCCACATCAGGAGCCATGATTTGCAGATCGCCCATCAGTTTGCCATCTCGAGCAATGGCATCGATTTGACGATCCGATAGCCCATGCAATCGAAGTGCTTCTCGCTGTGACTTGGCAAACGCCTCGAGTTTTTCTTTGGCGTAGCGTCGTTCCAGCAGCTGTTTTCCTGAAATCGCGCCCGATCGTGTTGCATCTTCCAAGCGAGTGATCTCACGATTCTCGACCTCCAATTCGCTGATCGTTTTCAAATAGGCCGTCTGCGTCTCCACCAGGTCTTCGTAGGTCAACCGAACCTCGAACAACAGATCGCCGGGGGTCACCGCTTCGCCGGTGACCGCATGCACGTGCGTGACAACACCGTTCAGCGGCGACGAGACCACGATGGACGATCGCCCGGGTTTGGCGACCACCACCGCCGGCACCGTGATCGAACGGCGATAGTTCGATAACTCCACCGGACGCAGGAATTTTGGCGTCAAACCGAGGTTCATTCGTGCTTGTGGCGTCAATTCCAATGCCGTGACCTCGGCGGCACCGGTGGTGGAATGAGACGCGTGCCCGTGACCGCCTGCGACTTCGCTGCCCGCCACCTCACCGCCTCGCTGTGATGAAAGCGTGGCATCGATCCATGTCGATAGCGGCGGCCACCACGCCGAATAAGTGATCCCCGCCGCCACAATGACGATCAAACCCATCGCAACTTGGATGACAGGCAAAGGCAATTTTGAGAGTTTCGGTCGCATGACAAACGTATCTCGGTTGAGACAAAATGATGGATAGATCAGAACGGCAACACCAGCGCAGCAAACCGCGTCAAGAAGCAAACACTTCAAAAAGCAGGCCAAGATCCAAACCAAACTCGAAGAATGTCAAAACATTCCTGCGAGCGCTTCTGCGAATTGCGGATGCAGCGTCACGAAAACGTGGCCGCAATCACGCGAAATAGCGCAGCTGAATCTGACCGCAAACGAACGTCATCACGACGTTTCCGCTAGCGATGGCTGAGGCAGCAAACAAAGCGAGACAAGAACGGCTCAAATCTGCCAAGATTGCAGACGAACACAGTGCTCTGAGGCTGATAGAATTTGGTCTGGACATGATCGGTGAAGCTCACCCAACACCGTATCGAGCGGCTTGGGTGGCAACACGCCGACCGTCGAAAACACAAGCGGAACCGAGGCTGCTTGCAGCTCGAGGTCAATCCATTTAGAGAACATGCCGACAAAGTGGCAATGAGCTTCATCGCATTGATGCGAATGGCCACAGGGCGAATCGGCATCAGTGAACGCCCCCTCGGCAACATCGCTCGCAGCAAGCTCTGCCGCTACGGGATTCAGCAATGCAACGGGAGCGGCGTGGACATGCGAATTCGCATTCGATTGTGAGTGTGAGTGCCCCGCATGATCACAACGTACCGCGGCTGTGTGACGATGCCCCGAATCCGCATCAACACCATGTTTTGCCGAGGCAATCGACTCGACGTGTTCCACACAGCAAGCGTTTCCGAGTGGGTGCGAGTGATGCCAACAACACCCCAACACGGCATGCGCCGCGAACGCAATCAGCGTCAATAGAGGGGTAATTTTGGCAAACACGTTTGACACGGGGTAGGAGGAAAATACCGACTTGCGATGAATTTATCTTTCCTAGGTAGCTGAATCGGGTCAAGAGGAACAAATCTTGATTTGATTTGGCCAACTCAATAAATCAACCGGTTTTCGGGGGTATCCGCCATCGAATTTGCTTGCCAGAGGTCGTCATTCGACATTGATTTCATAGCTGGAAAACGAACTGCGACGCCCCGCTACGGGGCGGGCAGCTTTTTATTGCTGGCTGGTTTTTATTGCTGGCTGAACGTCAGCCCACGCAAACTATCGTCTCCGCTATTGTCCACCATCGCTTCCAAGGCACCGCTGAGCACGTATCCGTCCACTCGAGCCCGTGCCTGAGCCAATTGGGCCTGCGAGGCAATGAACTGCAGGTTGGTATCAAAATAGGTGCGCCGCGCCACCAAAACTTGGACAAAACTGGTTTCCCCAGCCTTGTAGGCGGTTTCTGCTAATTTCAGTCCATCGGCCGCATTGGGAAGGATGTCATTGCTGTATTTCGAGACGGCGGCAAGCGACGAATCGTATTCACGAGACACCGCTGCCAGCCTCGCCTTGATTGCGTTTTCGATCCGCAGTGCATCTTGGCAAGCACGCACCAACTCGGCACGCGCCGCGGCAATGTTGCCTTGGTTGCGATTGAATACCGGAATGGGGGCGCCCACTTGGACGTTGATCATTCCTGAATCAGTTGCGTTGTCGTGCCCGGCGGCCAATTGGAAATCAAGGTTCGGGATGGGCTGGACACATTGACGGGTGATGTTCGCTCGCGCTTGACTAATTCGTGTCTGGGCAGCTTGATATTCGGGGCTCGAAGCAACCATGGTCGCGGCGACCTCGGACCAATCGAGCATGCCTTCGGTCTGAGGCAAATCGCCTTGCAGCGAGACCGACTGCAGGTGCGGAGTCCCCGCCAAAGCAACGAGCTCGCGCCAAGCGGCTGCATAGCGAATCTCGGCTTGCTGCAGCGACAAATCGATCTCATTCTTTTGCACTTTGGCTTGAACGACATCCAACTGGGATCCTTCGAGTGCTTCCTTACGAAGCTCGGCTAGCTCCAATCCTTTGTCGGCCACCGATTGAAAATCACGGATCAATTTCATCCGCTGCTGAGCGGCCAAGGCATCATAAAACTTAACCCGAATGTCGGTCGCAATTCGGTATTTTTGTGCTTCCAGCTGGAACAACTGCGCCCGCAACGCCTCGTTTTGGACACGGCGATTCAGCTCTAATTTGTCCGCCGTGATCAGCGTTTGAGAGATATAGACGGTGTGTTGATCGGTTCCCTCATCGGCCAACTGCATGCCTTGATAGCCGACAGTTGGATTGGCCCGCAAACCGACCTGAGTGCGATAACCTGCTGCCTTTTGGGTCGTGGCAACCAAGCCTTCGATGGTGGGATTGTTGGCAAGCGCGAGCGCTTCGAAATCCGCCAACGTCATCGCGGATGATACGTTTGCATCAGCCACCGCAGTCGAGGTTTCTGCTGCACCATCAAATGGAATTGCGACTTGAACCATCGTCTCGGGATACGTCACTTGACCGTCGCTTGCGTAGCCAAAGTCATCAAAGACCACCTGGGCGACGTCGCTACTGGATTGGTCCTGCTCCGCCGCAGCTGCGGTTTCCGATTTGCCCGCTGCCGGTGTCGCCGCCTGCTGTGGAGCATCAATTAGCGAAACGTCAAACGACGACGTCGGGCTCGAATCGACCAACGAAGAAAATATCCCCGGTGATGCGCATCCCACCATAGTGGCAGCCGAGGCTGCGAGCAGCAGCTGAGCAAAATAGATTCGTCGTTTGGACATGAATGACACCAATATTCAAGCCGAGTTCGTTGTTGTGAAACTCGTTTGCGTTGGAAACAGGCTCGCGATCTCGCGTTCCTATGGAATCGATTGTTACTGTTATTCATCGGATAACACGGGTAGCTATCGTTGGGAATAAACCTGTTGCACACGTTCAGCAGCGTGAGCAAACGCAAATGATCCGCGTAACCGGCAAAGTCCGCTTGGATCTCGACGCAAAAAAGCGATGGCAGCAAAAAATGGCTCAATACGCACACTCAGATCGAGGGTTTCGATACGTTACCACTGGCACGACCGACGCTCTTGATCCGCAGCGGTGGTGACAAAGTGTCTGAGTGGCGCCACGGCAATCTTGTGGTGATCGACGGTGCCTAACGACTAAGCGGTGAGTCTTCTTCGTCGCATGATCACGCGAGTCATGACCATGTTCACGCCGGTCACGCCCACGCTCACTAAGGCACACCGCTACAAAACACCTAGTGTCCGAGTGTCCAGACCAGGACCAACAGCATCAGCGTGACCAACAGGATCGTCATCCGTCCGGCCCATCGCTGGCCAATCGTGAACGCGCGATCCACTCGCATGCCTCGCGCGTACAACACAAACGACGATCCAATCATGATCGTCAACACATTCACCGAAACCAGCAACACGGGACCAAAGATCGGCGTCCCTTGGCCGCTCGCCCAGATCGGGCTCTCAGCCCCCTGGGTCAGGCGAAAGGCGAGTTGAAGTCCGGCTGTCGAAATCGGCGGCACCAAGGCTGCCGCGATCGCGGCACCGGCCAGTGCCGAGGAAAGATGGCTGCGAGTCCGCGCGTAGGACGCTGCCATGCCGCCGACCAAACCGACACAAAAATCGAGTGCTGACGGTTTGCAGCGAGCCCACATCTCGGGCGTGATCTCAGGGGTTTGCAGCAGCACCACGAGACACCCAAACAGAAAACTCGAACTCAAGGCTCCAAGAAAACCGATCACAATCGCATTGGATGCCGACTGGAAAAGCGGCCGGTTGCCATGCGTCAGCGCCAAACCCGCGCCCAAAATCGGCGTCATCAAGGGGGCAATCAACATCGCTCCGATAATCACCGCCGCTGAATCTTGCAGCAACCCAAAGGCCGCCAGCATGGCGGATGCCGAGATTAATCCCAAAAATTCCCAGCTCGGCTGCGAGCCTTCGGTTAACGACTGGGATAACTCAACCCGTTGCTCGCGAGTTACCGGCTCGGCAACATGAGTTGCCCAGTATCGCAATCGCGAGGCAAGCGATTCCGAAAACGTCTCCCCTTTGCTGATCAAAGCAATCGACGCCTTGCTCGATTCCTTCAGCAGCGCACGAGCCGCGACGTACCGTTTTTCCTCGGCGGGTGTCCGACCGTAAACGATCCAGACCAAATCTCCTGATTCGCAGCGTTCGCCCTCCAGCCGCACGCTTTCCTGTTCCAACCACTTTGGGACATCGGCATCGCTCGGGGGATCATTTTCCAAAAGCGGCGATTCAGCGGGATGCCCGAGCAGTCGCTTCGAGATCCGCTGGGTTTGCAATTGCGTTGATACATCAAAATCATAGACACGCGATGATGACGTCGGCGGCGCCCCGTTGATGCGAAGCCACAGTGTTTGGACCGGCGATCGCTCGAACAGGGATCGCTGAAACGGTTCGTCATGTTCATCTTTGACAATCAGAACCAAGGACGACTTCTTGACTCGAATATGATTCAGAACCGAGTCGATATCTTCGTCAACGATTTCGATGGTCTTGATCGACGACGACGCCTGCAACGCT
>NZ_JBFHFD010000255.1:0-11433 GCF_041583735.1 Novipirellula sp. | reverse complement strand
GAGAATCCGACGGTGAAAACCGCTCAGCTTCCGATGTTTGAATCCAATGACTCCTATGATCGACTAAGCTTCTCGCCATCGGGACGCTATCTTGCGGTGGGCGGCAGAGTCGACATTCTGCATGTGTTTGACTTAAACGAATCGACTCTCAAACCGATCCTTTCACGTCACAACGATTCGGGGACACACTGCCTTGCCTTTTCGCAGGATGACCAACAGCTTGTGTTTATCGGTGGAAATGAACTCGAGGTCATACACCTGCCGAGCCGCGGATCGCAGCGGTGGCAAACCAGTTTCGAACGGGCCAGTTGCGTCGAATTCACACCTAATGCCAAGCAACTCGTCGTCGGTTGGGAAGATGGATCACTGTCTGCCATCGACATTAAAACGAAACAGCAACAAGCGATGCTGCATGGGGTTACCTTTTCAGGTGAATTTGCCATGCGTCCCTCAGCGATTCGCTTGCTTTCGAACCATCGGTTATTAATGATGACCGACAGTGGGACACTTCAATTCTGGGACATGGACAAGCAATTGCAACTGGGTACGCTGGCCGTTTGGAAGAGTAACTATTGGGACAGTTACTGTGACGCCATTCGCATGAACCACGATGCAACAAAATTGATTATGGGGTACAATAACGACGATGAATCACGCATTTATCGCTGGCATATCCCCTCTCCGGAACGCACGAAACAGGACAACAGGTATGCAGCGCGTTAAAGCTCGTCTTGGGTTTCAAAAACACCACGGGCATGGTCCACTGAAAATTCATCCGCGAGGATTCACTCTCGTGGAACTGCTGGTCGTGATTGCAATTATCGGGGTGTTGGTGGGCCTGTTATTGCCCGCAGTTCAAGCGGCACGGGAAGCATCGCGTCGCATGTCGTGCAGCAACCACTTGAAGCAAATTGGTTTAGGGATCGCCAATTATCATGCCGCGTTCAACCTGCTGCCGCGAGCTTGGTGGTTGGACACGCCGCCGGATGCGTTTAACGGCAAACCCTGGGGGGTGACGCTTTTGCCCTATCTCGAGCAGCAAGCTATTTACGACGAATATGACCACGAAACCTTGCCGGCAGATCAGCTGAGTCCGCGCAACGTCGCCTTGGTGCAAACGCCGATTGCCGGTTATGTGTGCCCTTCCACGCCGGGAACCCCGGCGGACCGCAAATATACTTTCAACGCAGTTCCCGCAGGCTTGCCGTTCACCGCGACGAATATAGCCCCCGCCGATTATTGCCCGACCACCGGCGTCGCCGGAACGTACGCCAAACACGCCTATGGAAACGCTTTGTTAAACAATCGCGAAGGAGCGATGCAGGTCGTTAGCGCGGCGTTCGGCGGCCATCAGGATGGCAGCTTTGCCGGGGTCCTCGACGGGTTGTCCAACACGTTCCTAATCGGTGAACGCACCGGAGGCCCGGTCGTGTTCAGCGGCGGTCGCGAAGATCCGCTGGCGACCGCAAACCTGATCGGAACCGAAGGGGGCGGATGGGGTGATTTGGTCAATGGCGAACACTGGCTTCAAGGTTCGCTGCATGGCGGGCTTTCCTGGCCGCCTCAGGCCGGTCCCTGTGCGATTAATTGCACGAACGCTCGGGGATTCGGGTTCCATAGTTTTCACGTCGGGGGCTGCTACTTTGTCTTCGCCGATGGCTCGGTTCGATTCTTTACCGCGTCCACCGATCCTAAAATTCTCTCTGCCCATATTACTCGTCGCGCCGGTGAAGTCATTGACTCTGTTCAGTAATCCCCAATCAGGCTTGCTTGTTTGTAGCCTTGTCGCAATCCTTTGTAACTCAGGGTGCAGTGAATCGAACGTGCGTGATGACATGGTGAAAATCACGGGGGTCGTGCTTGTCGATGACGAACCCGCCGAAGGCGTCGTGCTGAGACTGCATCCCAAAACCGGCAGCGCGGCAATCTCCTCTGGAATCACCTCCAAAGACGGCAGCTTTCAAATCTCGACCTACAGCCTAGGCGACGGCGCACCGGTAGGCCAATATGTGATCACGTTTGTGTGGAGCGAGTTTGATAATCTGACTCGCACCCAAGTCGGCGATCGACTCGGAGGTAAGTATGCCTTCTACGACAAATCCAAGATTGAGTGGGCCGTTCCCGAAACGGACGTGTTCGATGCGGGCACGATCGAGTTGCGGCGATAAGTGCTGTCGTGATGGGATCGGCTTGGCACGCCCGGATGCTTGTTTCCGATTACTCAATACTTACTCAATGACCGTGGCGATGCAGCCTTCGCATGTGGCGGTCGCGCCAGGGTCAAAATGAGTTCGTCGCGCGAATCCGATCGCCAATCCTTGTTGGTCGTCGACCTTCGTCACGCTCGTCAATCGCACGACAGTTTTTCCTTCCGACTCGAGCGTTGTGCCGGCTTCGGGTAACGTGCCTTCGATCGATAGCCGCACGCGCTTCTTTTGTACCTGGCCTAGTGCGTCCAGCCGTGCGACCGTTTCCTGGCCAAGATAACATCCCTTGGTGAACGAAATCGTCCACTCATCGCGATTGATTTCTTGTGGCAAATTTGAATCGTCAATGTCGATCCCATACCAGGGGAAACCGGCAACCGTGCGTGCATGATGGAACGAGGCTTCGTCGCCAAGCGGCTCGGTCAAACCTTCATTGACACTGGCCATTGCAGCATCAAGGTCACTCCGCTCGATCAACACCATCCAACTCGCGTCGTTAAGCCAGCGGACTCGGTAGGTCGCACCGGCGGTCTCGCCGATCGAACCGTCCCACCACGTCAATGGATCTTCGTGCGGCGCCGACGGCAAACTGGAGAACAGAAATCCGACAAACTCGTCATCGCGGATCGTCACCACGGCGTCTTCGCGAATCGTATAGCGATCGGCGTGAGCGGCGAAGGTTTCCGATTGGCGTTTCTCGGCGACGCCCGCGGCTCCGATTAAACGAAAGCCGTTTTCGCGACGGAAGATGTGGAAATGTCCGAGCGTTTTGCCTCGCACATCGGTCACGAAACTTTCACAGCCCTGGCCAACCGCCAACGATTTAACGTCGTTGGTGGTCAAGTTGTGCAAAATCACCGCCGCGTCGGCCCCGTCGATATCAACCACCGAAAGCGATGAAAGCAGATGAATTTGAGAAGTCGTCATAAGATCGATCAATGGGGAAACGAGCAGGTGGGGGGGCGGGAAATCGCCGAGACCTCTGGCGAGCCATTTTCGCTGATCGCTGCGGAACACGTAAGCCCCAAACGAAGTTCGGTTCGTGCGGATTGTCGCGATTCGCTCGGCGATCAGCGACTTTGAAACGCGGAGATTGTCGCCCTCTTGGGCAACGCGTTCGGTTGTCGCGAAATTCGTCAAAGCATTTGTTTTCAGGGATGGCCGAAACGTTTGACCGGGGGGCGGACGCTGCTTACAGTTCGATGCCCGTTTTGCCGTCCCAGCGAACGAAGCCTTCGATGGCCGCGTATTCGGCTAGCCCCAACAAGTCGTACCGCTGCGCGGTGTCGGCATTGCGGGCCTCGGCACGTTGCCAAAATTCACGCATATCCGATCCGGGAAACAGGGCGCGATCCTTCTGTGATTCGTGCTTGAAAATCGCAACTCGTTTCCGCTCGACTTCTTGAGGGCTCAGCGGAACCGCCATCTCGATATCTTCGGGAGCCCACTCTTGCCACGCACCTCGATACAGCCACACCGCGCACGCTTCGTACCACGGGTCTTGGCTGCATTGTTGACAGGCCTGCAAAATTGCACTTAAACAGACCCGGTGGGTACCGTGGGGATCGGACAAGTCGCCTGCGGCATAGATTTGATGCGGCTCGATTTTTCGCAGCAACTCGACAGTGATGCGAATGTCCTCGTCACTCAGCGGCGCTTTTTTGACCCGCCCAGTTTGATAGAAGGGCAGGTTTAAAAAGTGCAGGTTCTCGTCCTTCACGCCACAGCAACGGGCGCCTTCCCGTGCCTCGCCGCGGCGGATCAGCCCTTTGATTCGCTGGATTTCATCGCTGTCGACCTGCCCGGATCGTTTCTTTCGCAAGAACTCGTCCACGTGATCTTCGAGCTGCTCGAGCCCTTCGGCGTGGATCTGAAACTCGCGGCAAAAATCGCCTGCGAACTCCGCGAACCGAATCGCATCTTGGTCAAAGACCGCAATGTTGCCCGAGGTCTGATAAGCGATATGTGTATCGTGCCCCTGATCGACCAAACGGATCAGCGTTCCGCCCATCGAGATCACATCGTCGTCGGGGTGAGGCGAAAAGACGATGACTCGTTTGGGGAAGATGTCGTCGCGGTGCCCCGGTCGATCGCCGACCTGTTTCGCGTGGGCTGGTTTCCCGCCGGGCCATCCGGTGATCGTGGACTGCAGATGCCGGAACACTCTCAGATTAATGTCGTACGCGCTGCCGTGATTGGCCAACAGGTCCTGGAACCCGGCTTCGTTGTAATCGGCTTCGGTCAATTTTAATATTGCCTTGCCTAGTCGTGTGGCCAACGAAATGACCGCTCGCCGCGTCGTCGAGTTGTCCCATTCGATGGGCCCGACCAACCACGGCGTATCAAAGCGGGTCAATCCCGACGCGGCCGCCTCGTCCAAAAACACTTCGGCACCTGCGTGTCCTTGCAAAAAGGAAGCGGGAATTGCCGGAGTCGCATCTTGTTCGACGGTTTGCAAAATGATCGACGCTTTGCCTTCGCCGAATCCGAGCAAAAAGATTTGCTTCGATTCAAGGATCGTGCCGACGCCCATCGTCAACGCATGACGTGGAACGTTCTCGGCACCAAAAAAATTGCTGGCCGCATCGATTCGCGTAACACGGTCCAACGTGATCATGCGAGTTCGCGTCGTGCGTTCGCTGCCGGGTTCGTTGCAGCCGATATGGCCGATTCGGCTAAGTCCTAGGATTTGAAGGTCGATTCCACCCGCCTCGGCAATCTTGGTCTCGTAAGCCGCGCAAAACTCGGCGACCTTTGATTTTTCGATCGAGCCATCGGGAAAGTGGATATTAGCTGGATCGATATCCACAAGGTCGGTCAAATATTCATGCAGAAACCTTGCGTTGCTTTGCAGTTCGTCCGGTTGCATTGGATAGTATTCGTCCAAGCTAAAGACGATCACGTTGGCAAATGACAGCCCTTCGTCACGGTGTAATCGAACCAGTTCTTCGTAGACACGCGTTGGTGACGATCCGGTCGCCAATCCTAAAACGCATGATTGTCCTGCTGCCGCACGCGAACGAATCAACGTGGCGATTTCATTGGCCGCCGCGATGCTGGCGTCCGAGGCCTTGGCAAAGACGCGGCACGGTATCTTTTCACGCAGCGTGTAATCTGCGGTGTGGTCCGTGGATGTTTCCGTCATGATTAAAATCCTTCCTTAAAAATAAGCCGAGTGCCAAGGAGCGAGCGAAAGATAAATATTCAGTTTCGAGTTGGAGCCAAACCCCAGCGAGCATGCTTGATGGCTCGATCGAGTCGGTAACTGGGTAGCGGCGCTACGACCGATCCCGCGCCACCATCGCGGCTCCGATCATGCCCGCCTGGTTGCCGAGCGTGGCAAATTCGATTTTCATATTTCCGCCGACTTGGACCAACGTGGTCTGTTTCACACTTTTTTGAACGTCCGCTAGAAACCGTCGCCCGGTTTCGGTTTCCATGCCGCCGAACGTCATCGCTCCGCCCAACAGCACGACTGCGGGATCGGCAACTTGGCCTAACATGCCGATCGCACGCCCGACATAAGCTGCGGTATCGGCGATCACTTTTTGGCATAACTCGTCGCCGGATTCTGCTCGATTGGCGATCCGCCGCGGTGTCAGCCCCTCGGCCTCTTCACCGCTTAGTTGGACCATTCGAGCAATCACGCCCGCCGCGCCTGCATAAGTTTCCAAGTGGCCGCGACTTCCGCAAGTGCAGGGCAGGGCATCGGCAGAAAAGTCGATCGCGATATGCCCCAGTTCGCCAGCACAACCGTGATCTCCGCCGTGCGGATTCCCCACGACGACCATCCCACACCCCACGCCCGTGCCCAAGGTGATCAGTGCTAGCGATTGCACTCCGAGCAAACGCGAGGCATGTTCGGCATAGGCAGCCGCGTTGGCATCATTGACCACCATCGATGGCAAACCGCTGATCTGAGCCAGCTGATCTCGAAGCGGGACACCAAGCCAACCGTCGAGATTGACGACTTCGCGAAGCTCGAATGCATGCGAATCGAGCACCCCGGGAACGGCCAGTCCCACCCCCGCAATCGGTCGTCCTGAAGCAAATTCCATTGCATGGCGAAACACGTTCTGAGGCGTTTTCAGTAGCGAAGTGGCGGTTCGTTCGGTCGCGACAATTTGGCACGCTCCGTCGACCAATCCCAGTTTGACGTCCGTTCCGCCAACGTCGATACCGAGATACAAGGGAGCAGAGTCGGAAGCAGGCATGTGCAGTGGGGGGCAGAGGAAGCGGAGAGCAATTTGTCAGGTGGCAGCAGTGGGGCATCATCATAATCGCAAAACGGTCTGCCGAGTCATGGGGGGGACCACTCATTCCGAGGATGTGGCAAAAATCTGTCGCCGACGATGATCACGTTCGGCGATCCAATGTTCACTGCGATGGGATTAAGATTATGATGAAGGCGAAATTAATTCTCCCCAACTCGTTTCCCGCATGAGTGCCCAACATGTTTCATCCGACGCGGTTTCATCGCATCTTTTTCGCAGCGACCGTTGCCCTCTGCTCGTTTTCGTTGGTCCACGCCGAGGAAACGAAAAAAGAGAACTCCGAAACCGGAAAATGGGTATCGCTGTTCAACGGCAAAAACCTCGAAGGATGGACCCCTAAATTTCGTTACCACGAGCTGGGTGACAATTTCAAAGACACGTTTCGAGTCGAGGACGGCTTGTTAAAGGTTCGCTACGACGGCTACGACAAGTTCAACGAAACGTTCGGGCATCTGTTCTACAAAGATTCGTTCTCGCATTACCGATTCCGGGTCGAGTACCGCTTTCTTGGCGACCAATGCAGTGGCGGCCCTGGATGGGCGTTTCGCAATAGCGGCATCATGATTCATGGCGAAAAGCCTGAAACGATGAGCCGAGACCAGGATTTTCCGGTCTCGATCGAAGTCCAACTGCTTGGCGGCGACGGAAAGAATCCCCGCACCAACGCAAACCTCTGCACGCCTGGGACAAACGTGGTGATGGACGGCAAGTTGTTCACGCCTCACTGCACCAGTTCGTCGTCCGGCACGTTTCATGGCGACGACTGGGTGACCGTCGAGATCGAGGTGCGTGGCAACGAAATCATCAAGCACATCATCGATGGCAAAACTGTGCTTCAGTACAACAAGCCACAATTGGATCCGAAGGACGCTCACGCAAAAGAGTTGTCCGAGCAACAGGGCGGCATCCAACTGAGCGGCGGAACGATTTCATTGCAATCGGAAAGCCACCCTTGCGATTTCCGCAAAGTTGAAATCATGGTGCTCAAGCAATAGGCTGCGGTTGTTGCGAGTCGAGCGATGTGAGTTGCTCGGAAAAGGAATCGAATTCCTCGCCACGCGAGAACTGGTCGGCTCGCAGTCTACCCGCACAAACCAAGCCCCAGCAGGGACATGCCAACCAATGGAGCGAGTCCAATGTCCACCTATGCCAGCCTGCATTACCACATCGTGTTCAGCACGAAGCAACGCACGAACTTCATCCATCGCTCCTGGGAGAAGCGTCTGCATGAATACCTTGGCGGAATTGTGAAGAACCTTCAGGGGTTTCCGCAAGGTGTTGGAGGCGTCGAGGATCACATCCATCTTTTGTGCGGGCTCAAACCAACGCATTGCATTTCCGATTTTATGCGTGAACTCAAAAAGTCTTCATCTACATGGGTGCACGAGACGATCGGGGAGGATAAATTCGCTTGGCAAGATGGATATTCAGTGTTTTCAGTCAGTGCAACAGCACGCAATGCGGTGAAGGGGTACATCAAGAATCAGCGAGAGCATCATCGTGTGAAGTCATACCGAGAAGAACTGATTGAAATGCTCGATGCTGCGGACATCGCGTACGATCCAAAGTATCTGGAATAGCAACTTTCGTTGTTATCCCAAAACCAATACATCGATCCCGGAAGGGATCAAAGCGATTAGCCGGTGGTTGAGCGCAGCGACACCACCGGAAACGCGTCACGCAAAGCATGCGCCGACCCTGGAGGGGTCGAAGACGCTTTGACCCTTTCAGGGTCAGTATCGCCTTGTCTAGCCACCCGAGGGTGCGTGGCTGTGCCACGACCCTCGGCTAATTGCTTTAATCCCTATCGGGATTACGACAATGCCGCAGCGCAACGCGAAACGCGACCGATTGGTCAGAGCGTTCGTGTGTTCTACATGCCAATCGCCAATTCAACGCGGGCGAGCTACGAGCAGCAGAGATCCAAGCCATCGAGCAATTTTTCGGCGGCGTCGCTCTTGTTCAGCACGTAATAATGGATCCCTGGTACACCGTTTTTGATCAAATCAATCGTTTGCTCGCGAGCGTGATCGACACCGATGCTGAACTGCGACTCTTCGCAGTCGGTCGAGGTCATGGCGTCGGACAACACGCTCGGAATCGCTGCTTTGCACATCGATGCGATCCGCAACGCTTGCTTGAAATTGGTGACCGGCAGAATTCCCGGTACGATTGGCACCGTGATCCCCGCAGCAACGCAATCGTCACGGAAACGGTAGAAGTCGGCGTTGTCGTAAAACAATTGAGTCACGACGATGTCTGCCCCAGCATCCACTTTGCGTTTCAGGTTCTCTAGGTCGGTCTTGCCGTCCTTGGCTTCTTGGTGGACTTCGGGATAGCCTGCGACCAGGATGCCGAAGTCGCTGAAGCGGCTGCGAATCAGCTCCACCAATTCGTTGGCGTAACGCAGGCCACCCTCGACCGCTTCAAATTGCTCGCTCCCCTTGGGCGGATCGCCACGCAATGCGACGATATAATCGACGCCTCGATTTTTTGCTTCGGACAAGTAGTCTTCCAGCTGAGCGACGGTTGAACCCACGCAGGTCAAATGGGATGCCACCGGTAATCCGGTGATCTGCTTGACCTTTTCCACGACGTCCAGCGTTGTGCCCCGAGTCGAGCCGCCGGCGCCATAAGTGCACGTGAAGAAACTAGGGTTAAATTCCTTTAAACGCTCCACATTCTTCATCAACGTCTCGATTCCCGCCTCCGTTTTGGGTGGGAAAAGCTCGAACGAGATCGCACAATCGGATGAGTTGAAATGAGACGCTAAAGACATTACTTCTTAGTTCACAGAGGGATTTTCAAGGCCGGCAGCCGGTGCCAACCTACGCATTGTAATCAGATGACGTGCGGGTTGAATCCCCTAGCAAACCGAGGGATGCCGATCCACGATTCGTCCCCGAAACCCGATTCCGAGCCCCAAAGCCCGGCCAAACTACGCGGGACGTTTGGCGCCCGGCCACTCCGCTGGATCCGCAGATCCACGCACCACCACCCCTTTCTGATTCCAGCCCAAATAGGCATGCACGTCGGCCGGGCAATAGCGAAGCGTTAACCCACACCGTCTGCGGTCGCTGACGTTCGGGGACGATCCGTGCAGTAACAAATCGCTGTGAATCGAAATCTGTCCCGCACGCAGCGGAGTTAATTGGTGAGTCCCGTATTGCTCGGGGCGATCCACCGTTTGATCCAGCACGTTGCCCGCGTTTGAATCGCTGACCTCAAAATCAATCAGCCCGTGTTTGTGAGATCCCGTAAATACTTCCATACATCCGTTTTCAGCATCGGCATCGTCGATCGCCAACCACACCGTCACTGCTTTGGTAGGTGTTAACGGCCAATAACTACAATCTTGATGCCAATCGACACGCTTGCCATCCCCCGGCATTTTGCAAAAGAAATGCGATCCCCAGCCGATCACGTTCTCGCCCAACAGGTCCGCGACGAAACGGACGGTTCGCTCGTTCGTCAACAAATCCCACACCGGTGCATGCTTTAGATGGGCGCTGCTGATCGAGTAGCTGTCCTTGCCCGCTGCAAACGTATCCGCCAACAATTGATCAAAGTACTGGCGGATTTCAGCGATTGCATCGGAGTCGTAAACATCCAGCGGTCCGAGATATCCGTCATCGTTCCAGCGACCAATCTGCTCAGGCGTTAGCAGTAGCGGTGAATCGTTGTGGGTGGGGCAAAAGCCAATCTCACGCTGCTGAGACCCAATCGAATCACGATCGGGAATGATATCAAAGTCAGTTTTGTTCATCAGGGACTTTCCACTTCCTCTCTGGGGGCGACGAAACAAAAGGCGAGTCAAGGAAACGGTGGCAGTTAGTCGCCCCACGATGATTCTCTTCGACACCAAACGCGGTGGTCAACCCACCCCTCGCTCGCGACCCAGTTTGCCTGCGGTGCCTAGTTTTCCTGTCTTGTGGAATGCTAGCGTCGATAACCGCTTGATTTTTCGTGAAACATTGCAAATACGACTTGGTCCTTTTTTGCAAGTTTCGTTAAACTTCCAGGCCTACGCAGCCGAGGCACGCTGCCCACACCGTCACAGGTTGGACGCAAACGAAACGATTTTGGTGACGCAAGCGGCAGAGGAACCTTTTGCAATTCTTTTCAAATGATTTGAAAGAACGGCGGCTGTAACGTGTTTTGCAGGGACGCCCACATCGCTGAACTCGCAAAACGGTAATGCCACGGAGTTATCCCAGGGAGGGAACCCATGCCGGGCGAGTCGTTCCGATTTATTCACGCTAGCGATTTTCATCTCGAATCTCCTCTCGGGGACCTCGATGCGATCCCGAGTCACCTTCGTGACGCGATGGCCGATGCGCCACGACGCGCGGCAAAGGCGGTTTTTGAGGCCGCGCTGGCCGAAAATATCGATTTTGTGGTGTTTTCCGGCGATCTACTGAATCCTCAAGCCGCTGGCCCGCACGGGATGGCGTTGCTGTTGGATTATTTCGAGAAGCTGAACGCCAAGAAAAAGCCGGTATTCTGGGTCGCTGGCAACGCGGATGACCCGCAAAAGTGGCCCGAAGCCGCCCCGCTGCCTCCCAACGTTACGTTGTTTCCCAAGAACAAAGCGATCGCGGTCCCCGTTCAACGCGCCGGACGCACGATTTGTGTTGTCGTCGGCCGCAGCAGCGAAGGTCGTTCGTCGCTGCATGTTCCGAGTTTCCGCGTCGACCCGAGTGACGAATACACCGTCGCGGTCGGTTATGGTTCTTCGGACGCCGACGCGCTGAAAGAAGGCCGTTTCGACTATTGGGCTCTCGGCGGCAAACACAATCGCCAGGAAATCGAAGGAGGTGCCGTAGGAGCCGCGGTTTACTGTGGGGCTCCGCAAGGCCGCTCGCTCGACGAACCTGGCCCGCACGGTTATTCGATTGTGGACGTCGACGCCGAACAAACCACTCGAGTGCACGAAATTGAATGCTATGCAT
>NZ_JBFHFD010000254.1:0-11436 GCF_041583735.1 Novipirellula sp. | reverse complement strand
CATGAAGCCGATGTCCAGTTTGACGTCGAGCGGTTGCAGCCGGACGATGAACAAAGGGTTAAAGCGATTGCCGCGAAATCGGATGCAATCATCTGCTCGAACGACCGCTTGGCGGCGACGCTGATGCAAACGCTGGCGCGTGTCGGAATCGCGGTGCCATCGGATATCCGCTTGGTCGGTTTTGATGACGTGAAATACGCACAATTATTGACGGTTCCGTTGACCACCATTCACCAACCGTGCCGTGACATCGCAATGGTCGCGTTTCGAGCGATGTTGGACAGTATCGAAAAGGTCGTCGTTCCCCCCAGACATTGTCTGCTGCCGGGTCAATTGATCATCCGTGAATCCTGCGGTGCCTACTTGAGTCGTTGATTCATGCGGTAAAGAGTCACGTGTTGGACATCCGTTGCGTCCACCAGTGGCGTTCAGATTGACAGTATTCGAGGGGGGATGCCGCATAACACGCCGGCGACATCGAGAAAGGCCCACAATGTCGCGGCTGTTCGACCGCACGCCGATGCTCTGTGGCGAATTACTTGGCGTTCGCCTAAACTTGACGGCATGCTACCGAACTCCACACGACTGATCCTGTTCACCGATCTCGATGGTTGCTTGCTAAATAAGCATGATTATGACTGGTCCCCCGCTGCAGAGACGCTGCAGATTCTAAGCACGCGTCGGATACCCGTGATCCTGAATTCCAGCAAAACGGTGGCCGAGATGACTCAGTTGGCCAGCGAATTGGGACTCGCTGGCAAGACTTTTATCTCCGAAAACGGCTCGGTCATTCGCTGGGGTGACGAGCTGGAGAAAGGCAAATCGGATTCTCCCACGGGCGAGATCGAAGTCATCGGTGCGTCACGCGACGATATTCTCTCGGTGCTGAAGCAACTTAAGGCAAAATATCGCTTTCGCTCGTTCGCTGATTTGGGCGTGGACGGCGTGATGGACGAAACTCAGCTCTCGCGAGACAAAGCTCGACTGGCAATCGCCCGCCAGGGAACGGAACCGCTGTTGTGGGACGATAGCGACGAACAGCGGACAAAGTTTGAACAAGCCTTAGACACTCACCAGCTGACATTGACCCGTGGTGGGCGTTTCTGGCACGTCGCCGGAAAAACGAGCAAGGGTGTGGCGATGCAGCGAGTTGCCCAGCGTTTGTCGCACCCCGATACCAACACGCTGACGGCCGCGATCGGAGACAGTCCGATTGACCAAAGCATGTTGGACCAAGCGGACGTGCCGATTGGCATTCCGACACCGTCCGGGCTTGGGGTCAACATCGCGTCACCTGGCATCGTGGCAAAACAGCAAGGCGCAGCGGGCTGGGCCGAAGCGGTTACTCAATTGCTGTCGCGACTGGATGCCGCGGCATCCGCGACACAAAATTCTCCTCCCCTTGTCTAATCAAACGAAACACCATGACTGACTTCGCGCAAAACGGAATTATTGGAACGCTGCATAACTTGCGGAATCGTTCCACCGAAGAACTTGAATCGGAGCTGGTCGAGTTTTCAGCAGAGACGCCAATGTCGTTGCTGTTACCGTGCCTGTTTTCCGAACTCGAAGGCCCGGCGATGGGACCAATCGTCGAAGAGTTGGCGAAGATTCCCTACTTGAGCGAAATCATCATTGGGCTGGACCGAGCCAATGAAGAACAGTTTCACGCCGCCCGACGATTCTTTGACAAACTGCCGCAGAACTATGTCGTGCTTTGGAATGACGGAACGCGACTGCGGCATGTGGACGCGGCACTACAAGCCGAAGGAATCTCGCCGATTGAACCGGGCAAAGGACGTAACGTTTGGTACTGCTTGGGTTATTTTTTGGCCTCGGGAAAATCCAAAGCGGTCGCGCTGCATGACTGTGATATCCTGACCTACGATCGGTCGCTGCCCGCTCGGTTGTTGTATCCATTGGCTCATCCGTCGTTTAACTATCTGTTTTGCAAAGGTTATTACTATCGAGCCGCTAACGGACAACTTAATGGTCGTGTGTTCCGGCTGCTGGTGATTCCATTGATCCGAGCACTCAAAACGGTGCTTGGTCGTGTGGAATACCTCGACTACATGGGCAGTTTTCGCTACGCCTTGTCGGGCGAATTTTCGATGCGGTCCGAAGTCGTCACCTCGCTGCGGATTCCCAGCGACTGGGGACTCGAAATTGGCACGCTCTCGGAAATGTATCGCAACTGTAGCTTGAATCGGATTTGCCAAGCGGATGTCGCGGACGCTTACGATCACAAACATCAAGTGGTCTCGGAAGACGATCGAAGCGGCGGATTGCACCGGATGGCGAATGACATCTGCAAAGCCTTTATTCGCAAGCTAGCCGTCGAAGGCATCGTGATCAGCAACAGCATGCTGCGAACACTGAAAGCGTGTTACTACCGTACCGCACTCGATGTGGTCGATCATTATCACAACGATGCCGTGATGAGTGGATTGAACATGGATCGCCATCGCGAGGAGGCCACGGTCGAACTATTCAGCCGCGTGTTGGTCGCTGCGGGAGACGATTTCTTGAATCGTCCCGACGAAAGTCCTTTCATTCCCAATTGGTCACGCGTGACCAGTGCGCTGCCGGACATTTACGACATGCTGTTGGGGGCGGTAGAAGCCGACAACGCCTGATTTTGCGACCTTATCGTGATTTCGATCTCCGACAACGCAGGCCTGTCCCCGCATGATCTAGGATAAACATGGGACGCGATCGGTTAGGCCGCTGCTGGAAAGCGGCACCTGGGGTTCATCGAACCCGCGCCGGCACGACTGATGAGCTCATGTCGGCATTGGCCAATGAGCTCACACTGGCTTGGCGGATAAGTCGGCCTGCAATGCCGATTCGCAACCCGCACGAACATCAAAACGACTTCGAACGTTTCGCATCCAACGATTGTTGCCATGGATCCTTCTGAAAACGACGACTCCGCCGTTCATTCTCAGCTTTGCCAACACCTGCGTTTTCTCTATCCCGATGACGATACCGAGCGATTAGCGGATCAGGTGATTGCGATCTTTGATGATTTCAATTCACAGACGCCGCTTCCGCTGCATCAATTGTGGTCGCAAGAGGACTGTTTGCTGATCACGTACGGGGATTCGATCATCGACCGCGATACCGTTCCGCTGGAAACGCTTCAGCAGTTTCTAACGGAGCATTTGAAGGATTCCGTCTCTGCCGTTCACGTGTTACCGTTTTGTCCGTTCAGCTCCGATGATGGCTTCGCTGTGATCGACTACAACGAGGTCAATCCCAAGCTAGGCGACTGGTCCCAGATCTCGCAAATCTCGCAGCGGTATCGCTTGATGGCCGATATCGTGATCAACCATGTTTCTTCGCAAAGTCAATGGTTCCAAAATTACTGCGCCGGGGTCGAACCGGGGGCGAGCTATTTCATGGAAGCCAATGTCGGTGACGATCTGTCCGCGGTGGTCCGACCGCGGGCTTCACCCCTGTTGCGGCCAACCGAAACCGCCAGCGGTCTAAAACACGTTTGGTGCACCTTCAGCCACGATCAGATCGATCTCGATTTCCGCAACCCTCAGGTGCTGATGGAATTCTTGAAGATCATTCGGCTGTATCTGCAGCAAGGCGTTAGCATCTTTCGTTTGGATGCGGTTGGTTTTCTGTGGAAAGAACCCGGAACGAACTGCATGCATTTGCCTCAGACGCATGAGGTAGTCAAACTGATCCGTACGCTTACTGATGCGTTTGCACCCGGTACGCTGTTGATTACCGAAACCAACGTGCCGAACCACGAGAACTTGACGTACTTCGGTAACCGCAACGAAGCTCATGTGATCTACAACTTCAGCCTCGCTCCGCTGCTGGTCCATGCGCTGTTGACTGGCAAAACCGAGTACTTGAAGCGATGGATGATGAGTATGCCGCCGGCCCCGGTCGGTTGTACCTATCTGAATTTCACCGCTTCACATGATGGAATCGGCATGCGACCGGCCGAGGGTTTGTTGTCCGATGAAGAGCAACTACAGCTTGTCGAGACCGTCGGTCGTTTTGGAGGCCGAATCTCGACACGCCGCACCGCCGACGGTGGCCAACGGGTCTACGAACTGAACGTCGCGTTGTTTGATGCACTCAAGGGGACGATTGATGGCGAAGACGAATGGCAAGTCGAACGTTTCCTCTGTTCGCAAACCGTGATGATGGGATTGGAGGGCATTCCCGCGTTCTACATTCACAGTTTGTTAGCCACGGCGAACGACCAAGCGGGGGTCGAGGCTACGCAGCACAACCGCAGCATCAATCGTCACAAGTGGAATTGGCAAGAACTGCAGCAACAACTCGGTGATGAGTCGTCGGTTCATCACCAAGTCTTCGGAGAGCTGACCCGCCGCATGCAGCTGCGTCGTCGGCACGCTCCGTTCCACCCCAATGCGACGCAGTTCACGCTGCAGCTAAGCGATGCCTTTTTTGCGTTTTGGCGTCAAAGCACCGACCGCAGCCAGAGCATTTTCTGTGTGCACAACATGACCAACACGACTCAGGAACTGCGGCTATCGGATCTGAATTTGATTTCCACCGACGCCTGGTACGACGCGATCTCAGGCCGCCGCTTCGACGAGCAAACCACGGTCTTGGAAGTGACTCCGTATCAATCGCTGTGGATCACCAACCGATAATTGTACTGCTGCGGCCTTAACAAGATCGTTCACTCGGTGCCGGGGCCGCCGAGCAGCGGTTCGCCTGGAGCTCGAATTTCAGTGTTGGGCAAACCTTCTGGATGTTCTTGTTTGATGATCCGGATGGCCTCCATCGCGACGGACAAATGATGTTTCTTTGTCTCGTTGTAAAACGCGACCGCTTCACCGGGTAGTTTTGGCTTTCCGTGCAGCGGTTTGTCCGACACGCACAGGAGCGTGGCGTGGGGAATCCGATAGCGAAACCCATTCGCGGCGACGGTTGCCGATTCCATGTCGACCGCGATACTGCGGCTGACCCGCAAATGTTCTTTGGTCCTCCGCAGCATCAATTCCCAGTTGCGGTCAGCGGTCGTATAGACCGCCCCAATTCGATAACGCAGTCCTCGTTGATCCAGTACTTGCGCGAGTGCGCGATTGAGCAGAAAACTGGGAATGATTGGCACCGATGGAGGCAACAATTCATCGAGCAAGTAGTCGGCCCGCATGTAGCCTGTTGCCAAGACAAAGTCACCGATCTCTTGGTGGTTACGCACTCCGGCGCAGTGCCCCACCATCAACATCGCGTCGGGTCGAAGCACCGCCAAGTGGTCGGTCAGGTTCTTGGCGTTCGATGGCCCGACACCAATATTGACGATGCTGATGCCTTGATTGCCGACATCACGATGATGCAACGCAGGCATCTGCACATTGGCTCGAGAAGATCCAACGCAATAGGGAAACTGCTCCACGAACGCATCCATGTGCATCTGGTAGTTGGTCAACAAGACAAAACGCTGAAAATCCTCTGCCCGGGTCCCGGTGTAGTGTTCCAGACGTTCGATTGACAATTCACAACGCTCGGGTCCAAACAGGAACACTTTTTTGGCGGTCAGATCGAATTCCGATTCGTCAATCATCTCCAATAGCGTTGGCGAATTGAGATCGACGCGCGGCCGAGACTGGGTGATCGTGATTTCGGCTCCGAGCCGGGCTAATTTGAGCAGTTCTCGGCGGAGGTACCAACGCAGTGCACTGGGACGCGCAATTTTGCCCGACAATTCGGGATTGTGTTTGGACCAATGTCGAACCACATTGACTTTGGAATAAAACCCATTGTCGTACGTCGCTTCCATCCGCTCGCACGCCAAGTCGATTTGGCAACGCAATTCGTCTGCAGAAAGAGTCGGATCAATTTTAAATGGTTCACTCATACACCCCAGTTTGATGGATCGCCGTGCAAAGCAAAAGCCCTTCGCAGTTCACCCACCGGGACGAATAAAATTCCCTGGGGACCAACTTTGGTACTAGCCGGGTGGTTTTCGTAGCGGAGCGGCGCGAGCCGCCCGGTCAAAATCGAACGTTTTACTCGCTGCAACCGGACGGGGCCCCACGCCGCACCGCTACCAAAGTCAATGACATTGACCGATAGGTTCTGGCGCTACAGGTACTCAAGCACGCTCAGCTCTTGTTTTGCCGTAATTGCACCCGGGGATGCCCAGGTTGTTTGCGATTTTCGACTTTGAATAGATCGATCGCCGCGAACAGGTCAATGAGTTTTGCGTAACCGAGATCGCGCTGATTGAACTCTCCCTGTTTGGAAAGATGAGAACCGACTTGCCCGAGTGACGCCCAACCGTCTTCTCCAGTATTCTCCTTTACCGCCGTTCGTAGCAGGTTCATCAGTTTGGTGTTCTTTTTCAGCGTGGTGTCTGGAGTTCGCGTCGGCTGCGTCTGCAGCGGTTTCGTCTGCTTTGGCTGAGGCTGGTTCGGTTTTGACTGAGTATGCTTCGGTTTGGTGGTGTCGTTTTTGTCCAAGAAGACAAAATGAGTACACGCACGAACAAACGGCTTGGGTGCCTTTTGCAAACCAAAACCGATGACCTGTTTGCCCTCCTCACGCAGCCGCAGCACCAGCGGGGTGAAGTCACAATCGGATGTGACTAAGCAAAACGTATTGACTTGTTTAGTGTACAGAATGTCCATCGCGTCGATCAGCAGCGCCATGTCGGTCGCGTTTTTTCCTCTCACCATGTCAAAGTATTGCTTTGGAGCAATCGCGTATTCATGCAACACTTCGGCCCAACTCTTGAGTTCGTCCTTGGCCCAATTCCCATAGGCTTTACGGATATTGACGATGCCACGGGTGGCGAGGCTTGAGATGATGAATTTGATTTTTGCGGCAACCGCGTTGTCGGCATCAATCAGCAACGCGATGTTGTTATCAGGCTTGGGTTGGTTAGGCATGAATGTCGATCGCTCAAACGGAAGCAACGCAGAAAGAATCGTCAGACGGGGTCAAGCAGCGAAATAAACCCGCTCTGGCAATGAAAACCACAACACGCTATCCGTCGAAGGTTTGCCCTTCGCTAACGGTCCATTGCTGTGGATACACCTGTGACCCTCCGCTGTGAGTTGCCCAATCCCGCATGAATGCCACGGTCAAAGTGTAGGACGGATATTGGGGTGACGCGTCGCTGTCCGACCATTAATAAATATAATATTTGTGGCCAATGCTAACTTCGTTTCGGTCGTACCGTAGGGTCCTCTCACCCTCGGACTCAACCATTTGTTTGATCGACACTCGACCGCAGCCGCCACCGCCCGACGGGACCCCCGCTCGGGATCGTCCAGCCGTATTTGCGAATTGTTCTCGGTTAGGAACGCCAGTTAGAAACGTGTCTGCCACGGCACCGGATGGGGTATGCGGAAGGGGTGCAGTGGCCTGTTCAGAGATCGTAAACCGGTGGGTCGGTGATAGACGCCGACGCCACGAGGGCTCGCAGACAATGACGTGAACGAAAGAGCCATGGCGTGCAGTGCACATCCTGATTGACAATATTTCTAATCGACCGAACTGTGCGCAGTTTCTTGATGCGATAACGCATTGATCCTATTTTCGCGGCCTAATTGAAACTAAAACATGAGGTTGTCGGTTTCCTTTTCAATTTCTAGCACGATTTCCAGCATCAGTGACCATTGAGGCACTCGTAGGATGAATGTGATTTCACAGCACACGACAAAGCGATGTCTTTGTATTGCGGGTCGTATACTTGCAACACTCTTGGCCGTTAGCATGTTCCCGGCCAGCGGGCAACAGAGTGCCCGTTCACAATCGCCAGCTTCGCTCTCACCCGATCATCCCACAGGTAAACCAAACGTCGAGATGTCTACATTATCACTGGATCGAATCTTTGGCTCGGATGAGCTCTCCGAGGACCACCTGCCCGATCTCGTTTGGAGCAAACGGTCCGACACCTACTATACGCTTGAGAAATCATCGGAGGTCGAAGGGGGCGTCGATGTGGTTCAAGTCGACACGGCCCATGGCACAAAACAAACGGTTGTGCCCGCGAAGGCTTTGATTCCAAGCGATCGTGAAGCCCCTCTTGCGATCGATGGTTTTCAGTTTTCCAGCGATGAATCGAAGCTATTGATCTTTACCAATAGCAAGCGGGTGTGGCGGCGGAATACGCGAGGCGATTACTGGGTATTCGATGTCGCAACCCAGAAACTGAAACAACTCGGTGGGGACGCAGCACCCTCGACGTTGATGTTCGCGAAATTTTCTCCCGAGAATCTCCGCGTTTCCTACGTTCGCAATAACAACTTGTATGTTCAGGACATTGACAGTCTGCAAATCACGCAACTGACCGACGACGGATCCGCCGAGACGATCAATGGTACCTCGGATTGGGTTAACGAAGAAGAATTGGCGATCCGCGATGCCTACCGCTGGAGTCCTGATGGGACAGCGATTGCGTTTTGGCAGTTCGACACCACGGGTGTCGGACGGTTTCATTTGATCGATAACACTCGCGGCATTTACCCACAAATCACCACGTTTCCCTATCCCAAAGTCGGCGAGAAGAACTCGGCCACGCGATTGGGAGTTGTTCGCATTGACAGCGGAAACATCACTTGGCTGGACGTCCCCGGGGACGCTCGCGAACACTATTTGCCGCAAATGGAATGGACGCCCGCGGGCGACCAGATTTTGCTGCAGCAGATGAATCGCCTGCAAAACACCAATCGTGTGATGCTCGCCAATCCCGAAAATGGCAAGACACAAACCGTCTTTACCGACACGGACGAAACCTGGTTAGAAAACGAAAACCCGGTGCGGTGGATTGACGACGGCAACGCATTTGTTTGGCTCAGCGAACGCGATGGATGGCGACATGCTTATCGCGTCAGCCGTGATGGAACACAAGTAACCAAGATCACCGCTGGCGATTACGACGTGCTTGAAATCGAGGCGATCGATGCAAAAGCGGGTTGGCTTTACTTCGCGGCCTCACCTGATAACCCGACCCAACGTTATCTGTACCGAGTCAAGTTGGACGGTTCGGATCTGACGCAATTGTCACCACCGGATCAACAAGGGTGGCACACCTACGCGATCTCTGATGATGGTCAATGGGCAGTGCATACCTATTCGACATTCAACACGCCACCGATGGTCAAGCTGATTCGGCTCGACGACCACAGCGTGGTTCGCGTGCTGAGCGACAATGCCAAACTGCGAGAGCGACTCGCCGAACTGAACACCCCGACATCGGAGTTCTTTCGTGTCGATATCGGTGATGGGCTACAGCTGGATGCATGGTGTCTGAAGCCGCCACAATTGGATGAAACCAAGAAGTACCCACTGTTGGTTCACGTTTACGGCGAACCGCACGGTCAAACCGTCAAAGATGTATGGCAAGGAGCACGTGGTCTTTGGCACGCGATGTTGGCACAGCAAGGCTATGTCGTTGTCAGCGTGGACAATCGAGGAACCCGATCGCCACGTGGTCGCGAATGGCGAAAATGCATCTATCGAAAGATCGGCGTAATTGCGCCGGAGGAGCAGGCCGCTGCGGTACGAGCGTTGTTGGCCAAGTGGAGTTATTTGGATACCAAGCGAGTTGGTGTGTGGGGCTGGAGCGGCGGAGGAAGCATGAGTCTCAATGCGATTTTCCGTTATCCCGATCTCTACAGCACCGCCATTGCGGTCGCCCCCAATGCGAACCAATTGCTTTATGATTCCATCTATCAAGAACGATACATGGGGTTACCTGATGACAATGCCGAGAATTACCGGCTCGGTTCACCGCTGACCTATGCAAGTCAGCTGGAAGGGAACTTGTTGATCGTGCATGGGACCGGAGATGACAACGGGCACTATCAAGGAACCGAGTATTTGATCAACGAATTGATCGTAAACAACAAGCAGTTTTCGGTGATGCCCTATCCGGCTCGCTCGCACGCGATCAACGAGGGAACGAATACCGTTCGGCATTTCTACTCGGTCCTGACCCACTACTTCAACGAACACCTCGCTGCTGCTGGCTCGGACGATTAGAGGTCACACCGCTTCGCGATCCGCCCGTCGTTGACGGCAGAGCGATCAACGACGTTGGGGCAGCCGGAAGACTTCGACGAGCTTTCCGATCGGGCCGCCGATGGCTGCGATGTGGATGCCGTCGGGTGAGAAGGCGACGTACTTGACATAGCCACCATCGCCCATTGCGAACTCTTGTAACATCGCTCCCGTTTCGGCATCCCACAGCTTGACGTTTTCGCGGCCACCGCTAAGCAGACGGTTGCCATCGGGTGAAAACGCGGCGGACCACAAGGTTTCATTTCCTTTCCCGGTGGCCGACTGCGCGCCGGTCTGAGTTTGGAAGTAATGAATGTCGTAAATGCGTCCGGTCGCGATCAAGCTGCCATCGGGCGAGACCGCAGCGAATTGGCCGCTGCCACGCGAAAGCGACATCCGCTGAAGGATGTTGGCAGTGTCAATGTCGATCACTGCCGCAACGCGGCCGTCGCTCACCATGGCAAGGCCGCCATGACGGCTGAAGCGGGCTGCGGCACCCGAGTTAAACGCAAAGTCGCTGTATCGTGCCAACACTTTGCCCGTATCCAACTGCCAAAGACAAGCAACCGATGGTGCATGAATCGTCAGGACGTGTTGATTGTCAGGCGACACGACGATCGATTTGATCTCGCCTTGGTAGATCGAAAACTGTTTCTCAGGGGTCAATTGGCCGTCGTCCCCAAACTGCCATACCAAGACGTTGCCATCGTGTGATCCCGCAATCAGGCGTTTTCCATCAGGCGTAAATGTCAAACTCGATCGCATTCCACTGTCGATCTCGTATTCCGTTTTGGTCGACGCATTGATGTCCATCACGATGAGGTTGTTACTGCCCAATGAGACCAAATACGCCCCGTCGCTGGAAAAGGCCAACCCCTTGTAGCCCCAGCGGTCTGAACGAAATTGGCGAATCGAACCCGAGGCGGACGGTGTCTCGACATCAATCGTTGCCATCGTCGGGCTTGCTGGTTCCGAGGGCTGCGAGGATGCCTCTTGCGTCAGGAATGGTTTGACCTGCGATTCGTACTTTGGCATTGCGGCAAGGTACGCGAGATCCTTGATACTCAATCGCTGCAGCGGAACCGCACTGACGGTGCCGTCCGCTTTTTCCAAGTACGCCTTTCCACCGCGAACTGTCACCAGTTCGGCTTCGACATGCGATTTGCCAGTGCGGTCGGTCCACGTTCGTCCAAGCACCGTCGGGCAAACGGCAAACGCGAGCAAGATGGAAAGGGAAACGATACGGATCATTCGGTCGACCGTCATTTGTTTGGATCAAACTTATTTAAATTGGGTGACTCGGGGACCGCTTTGACACTCTTAACTTCGATGTCGTTTGCGGCCGCAGTCGATGTCGGCGGCGACGATGCAAACCCCGCATGTTCTAATGTTCTGGCTTTTTCCCGGATCCGATTTTGCTCGCGTTCT
>NZ_JBFHFD010000253.1:0-11575 GCF_041583735.1 Novipirellula sp. | reverse complement strand
CGATTGCATGCAAATTAACCACCGCTGCCTCAGCGAGGCTCAGTGGATGAGCACGATGCGGGAATTCAGCGGCGATTACGTGCTTCCACCGAACGATGCTCTGGCTCGCGTTTTTACGGGGGCAGCCTGCAATAACATGCTCGGCTCACCGCAACTTCATCCAGATCCGATCAAAACTTCATCAGCTGTATCCGCATCGAGCAAATGGCGTGCCCATAGGATCCTATAGACTTTGCGGATGTCGGGAGAGGGGGAGGGGGATGACAGGAGAGCCGATGACAGGGGAGCTGACGACAGGGGGGCTGACGACAGGGGGGCTGACGACAGGTTGGAGACCTATCCCACTTGGAGCGGACGAAACTCTTGACGCGTTTCGCTACGGGGGAAGGTTGATGCTGGGAGAGCCGATGACAGGCTGGAAGCCTATCCCACTTTGCGGCGGCGGTACCAAACTCCCCCCAAGACAGCGAACAGTGGGAGGCTGATGATTCCGATCGCTTGTCCCCAGGCACTCGAGAGCACGATTTTGTTGAGTAGCGCATCATGCTCGCCGGGCGATTTAGGCGTTTGCCCGGTGTACTGCGCAACGTGATGCAACAGACTGACGGCCAACGACGCAGTGGGAATCTCTTTGTGACACGCGATACAAGTTCCTTCGCGACTGATCCGATCAAGCTCGTCTTTGTTGAACGCACGCGATAACTGAAAGTGATGGCCCACCGTGGCAACCTGCTGTCCGTCGCGGTCGACAATCTGAGACCAGTCGTGATCGAGATTTTCAATCGCGGCCATCTGTGGTTGCGATTGCTTGGGCAGGATCGTGCCGTCAATCGATTGTAGATCGACCACATGCTGCTCGTTCCACGGCCGCGTCGAGCCAATCCCCAATCCGAGTGCTTTGCTTGACGCATGACACGATTCGCAGGAACGTGCGTTTTTGGTGATCGTATGCGGCTGAGTCGGACTCATGTCGATCGACAATTGGCCGTCCTCGCCACCGCCTTCACTGTTCGCTTCGGTTTTGAAAATATGGTTCAGAATCAACGGCTTACCGTCTTGGCCGATGATGGTCACCGAGGTTTGGCAGCCGGGAGCCAGGGGGCTGACGCGGCCTTCGCCGTTGATCCCCAACATCGGTTCTTCCCAGCGTTCGTAGCTGCGACTCTCGCTAACCTTTCCGGGGATGATCGTCTCAAATCCCTGTTCGCCTCGATCGGCCCGATGCTCGTCCTCGCCATGCAATCGTCCGGCGGCGACCCAGTCGAATCCTTGTTTGGACTCGTTGCACTCAGGGCATTTGTCTTTTTGAGTGAAATCGATTTTGACGTGGCACCCATAGCACTGGGGCGTCCAAGATGCGTGGCACGAATAACATTCCATCTGCTGCAGATGCGATGCCACGCCTTGCATCGCGACACGTCCCCGTTCGCTGATTTTGTTCTCTTGCATCAACGTCTTCAGCGGCTTCATGCGAATGTCGGCACCCGCGGCGGTATAGACAATAATCTCGTCGCCGTCGCGGACGACGTTTTCGTAAGGGTTACCGCGAGCGGTCAACAAAAAACCATCACGTTTGTCGACCTGGGCCCCCTGCAGCGTATGCGGCAGCGGCGTGTCGGTCAGCCCGCGTGGTTCGCCCGATGCCGGCACTTCGTCAAACTCGTCCATGAACCCGAGAGGCAATTCCCAAGGAAATTGATCGGGAGTGCCGTGGCAATCGGAGCATTCGATCTGCACGGCGGCAAGGTTCGCTCCGGCAAGAAAGCCGTCGCCGTGAACGTCCAGTGAGGTATGACAATCCTGGCAAGTCATTCCTTTTTGGTAGTGAATGTCCTGCTCCATCGCTAGGTAATGTTTGGTATGCAGCTTGGGTTGGTCGCCGCCATCATCGGCATAGGGTGAATGGAAGGGCGTTTCCATCAATCCTTGAAACGAGACGCCGATCCGTTTGCCACGGTCGTGACAGGTGGTGCAGGTTTCCACCGGAATGCCGCTGTAGGTTTTGCCGTGAACGGTGACCTTTGCATCGCGAGTACCTTGAATCGAATGCACCAGCGCATGCCCCGGTTCGTCGTGCGGGATCGATGGATCGTCGCCTTCGTAGAGCCCTTCGTTTCCATAAGGAACGTGACACGAGGAACATCCCATGCCGCGAAAATCGCCTCGCTCTTGTCGGCCTTTGACGGCGTGATGGCAGCGTTGACATTCTTGGCGAATGTAGGTGAACGCGGCAAGCGATGGGTCTTGTTCCAACCGATCCAGTTCACCCGGCTGTAGCGCGTCGGGAAGCGGCTCGTGACGATCAACGAAAACGTTCGGCTCTTTGTCTTTCAGCACTGCCATGTACTTGCGATAGGCGTCGGTCCCAAGACGCTCGCTGGGGTCCGTGGGATTTTCGACGGCGTAGTTTGCCCATTTGTGTTCGTAACCGGCAAGCGAACCAAACGCCCAGCAGACGCCTTGGATCTTGCCCGCTTCGGTCATCATCAAACTCTGCCATTGGACTCGAACTTGGTCCTCGTGGCATTGGCCACACGTTTCCGCGTTGACCCAGGGGCTGCTCGGTTGCGGGAAGAAATTGTCGCCACCGTGCGCTTTTGCCTTGTCCACTTTTTCGGTTGGATCACCGTTGTGACAAACCACACAGCCGGCCGGATCGCCCAAGGCTTCGCCTCGCTGCATGATCTGGTTGAGCATCTCGGACCCGATTTCGCGAATCGGCTCGACTTCGGAATGACAAGCCATGCAGCCCGATTCGGCAGCGGCGGGAAAATGGTCGAGCAATCGATCGGCGAAACAAGCTGGCGTGACCACAATGCAGACGAACGCGATTGAGAACGCCACCGTAGCGGTCTGGATCCGAGTCAAGGTGGAAAGAAACATGCAGCAAAAGCTTGATGAGAAGATGGAAACGATGAGCCGCGGATTATGGCAGACAAATGCGAACGGTTCCCCCCAATCTTGCGGATAATATACGGATTTCATTCGGATTCGGAGAAGCGGATCATGCGGGAACCCGCAAATCCTGCCTGCCACGCTTCTCTAAACCGTACATCAGGTTGACAGTCATACCGCTTTCCGTGTGAACCGCCGCCATTGATGCCGCTTGGTACAAGATTCGCAAACTTGACGGGTTCGGTTGGTTATCTAACGCAGCACGCACAAAGCGGGCAACCGAAGTTCGATCGCGGGATCATCCAGGGTCATCACCCTCATTTTGCCACGCCCGCGTTCACACGTGCATGACAGCAGCAGTGACACGGGGTGATGTTCACTGAATCGGTGTCAACCTTCACCGCATCCATCGAAACAAGGACACAAGCAATGACGACTCTAGCCTCGCCCACGGCCCAGACCCTCATGAACCGCGATGTCCGAACCATCGCCCCCGACATGCAGTTGGTCGACATCGTGGCGTTTCTGCAAAAGCACAAACTATCCAACGCACCGGTGACCCAAAAAGAAGGAAACCAGCAACGATTGTTGGGGTTTATCTCGGAGGGCGATTGTCTGGAATGCTTGGCAAACGAGTTGTTTTACGGTAATCCGAGTCCGGTGCAGACAGCCGAAACGATGATGAAACGGCATCCGACTTGCGTGACACCCACGACTGATATTTTTACATTGACGTCGATCTTTATGAGCCACAAATTCCGGCACCTGCCGGTGGTCGAGGGTCCGATGTTGTTGGGTATTGTCAGCCGCCGCGATATCCTAAAATCGCTCGACAAATACTATCGCGAGTGGTCGAACACTCGCGATCATGAACGATTCCCAGTGGACTTGCACGAGATCATCAATCTACGTTTTCTGGTCGGCAAGTAGGGCGATAAGCGAAGTTCCATCGAGACAAGGGAGCCCACTGACAATGGCGTGACTCGCACACCGTGTGTGCACCATCGCGCGATACGCTTTTGTGTTTCCATTGTGTTTGCGGTAGGTTTGAACAAATTATTAACCGAGTGCGAACGGTGGATCGTAGAACATCGGGAAGAGCGGAGATCCGTGGCACGTCCGATCGTTTCCGGCTAAAAACACGACGCAAGGGCGCGGGTTCCAAGTACCCGGTAGAGCTTTGTTCCGGTTAACTCTGCAGATAGCTCTCCTCTGACGAATGAGTGCCCAAGATTTTTTCAAACGCCTGGCATAATGTCCGCTCTCACCGCGCCAGTGCAGCAGTAGCGAGTCACCTCGCCCGAGCGCAGCTGGGGCGAGGCCGGACGGGCGCGTAAGGCCTCGTTCGGGTGAGGTTCGACCACGCAACGCAACGAGCAGTGCGTCTCCACTTGCTCGGTCGGCCCTCACCTTCGCATTCGCTGAAGGCTCTGCTCGACCTCCCCAAACTGCGTTGGGAGAGGTGACAGCACGCTCGCTTAACGCCGGATTTTATTTCAGTAGAGTCACGTCGCTGTTGGGATCGGTGTTTCCTTGACCCTGCTTCCGTTGCTTCAATAGTCGCGATTCGATCGGTCGCAGTACGACGAGGACGACCAGCGTTAACAGAGTGCTAGTGATCGCTAAGGGGTATTCGTCTAGTCCACACGCCGTTCCTATCGCTGCGGAGAGCCAGATGGTCGAAGCGGTCGTTAATCCAAAAACTTCGTGTTTTCGATCGGCTTTCAGAATTGTTCCGGCACCGATAAATCCGACACCGGCTGCGATCCCTTGCACGACGCGGGTCAGATCCACTGGCAATGGGGTGGTCAGTTCACGACACGCCAACACGAACATCGCCGAGGCAAGTGAAACCAACATATGGGTGCGGAGTCCGGCGGAGTGACCACTCATTTGACGTTCGATGCCAATCAATCCGCCAAGCAACACCGCGGCAACGGTCGGTAACCACACACTGCTGAAGGTCATCGCGATTGCCTCGATTGGGATGAGAAAGTGGCCAATGAGTTTAGACGGCGGCGGTGATGCAAATAACTCGCCCCCGGACATTAATATAACCGCGTTGGCCGCTTCGTTTCACGTCGGAAGTCAATGTATCCAAGCGAATGATGAAGGAAGGTCTGCGCTAACAAGGAATCTGTGAACGCAAGATTTACCTTCGTGCGGGTGTTCCGATTCGTTGTTTCCCGGTCATCGGTGCGTCGCGGGCCGTCCGGGTGCGGCGTAATAGAACGTTCGATTTTGACCGGGCGGCTTGCGCCGCTCCGCCAGATAAATCCATCCGGACGATGCGAAAGTTGGTGGAATTGGGTGCTTGCCTCGGACGCTACAACTTTGGCCATTTCGACGGAGACTGAGCGGTGGGGTTTTCTGGCAAACTACAGCTGGCTATCTGCCGACGAAGGCGGTTGCCAATTTACTAGCAACCGAATAGGCCGGAGGCCGAAACATGACCTGCCGTTGGCGTGAGCCAACGGTATAGGGGCGACCTGGCGCCGTCAGGCCGGAGGCCGACACACTGACCGAGAGTGTGTCGCCCGCTGGGCTATGTTTTCCCACCTCCGCTAGCCGGTGGCTCACGCCACCGGCAGAGGGAGTGTCGGCCTCCGGCCTGCAGTCGACACCACTAAATCAGCAGTCTTCGAGGTCGTGGGAGAGGGCGACCGCGAAACTCCGATGCATACTGCGTCACCATTGGTGAGTGGCTTGCTCGGTCAGCCCCCTCACCCGAACGTCGCTGAAGGCTCCGTTCGACCTCTCCCCCAACGAAGTTGGTGGAGAGGTGGCAGAAAACCAGCGCAACCGAGAATCATGACAACCTCAAAGTTTTAACTGTCCAGTGCTTGCCCAATGCAATTTACCTTGGGGAGCGTTTGCGTCGCGGGCCGTCCGGGTGCGGCGTGATAGAACGTTCGCTTTTGACCGGGCGGCTTGCGCCGCTCCGCTAGATTACTCCATGCGGTTGATGCGAAAGTAGATGGTATGGGGCGTGAGGTGGATGGTTCGCGCTACGGGAAATTGACGCTCTTGGCGCGTTGAAATCGATTGGATGCAAAACCCATTACGAAGATTGGGGACGTTTTGACTTTGGTTGACGCCCCACCTCCTGTTGGCGAGCCGGATCGCATTTGGGATTTGCTGAGGGCATTTGCGCGTTCACGGATTCTCGCCACTTGTGCAGTTTCTCCTCTAGCTCTCGCGTCTTCGCAGGCAGGCTTTCGGACAAGTCATTTTGCTCGCCAATGTCGACAGCGAGATCATACAGTTCGACACGCTCGTCTTCATGGAACTCGATCAAACGATAATTGCCCGAGCGGATAGCACTGTAAGGCGAATCACCCCCGGCGTGGTAATGGGGATAGTGCCAGAAAAAGTCACGGTCAAAACGATGTTGAGAATCACGCAGTAATGGGACCAAGCTCAGTCCATCAGCCGGTTGCATCTCAGTCGCCGTCACCCCAGCAAGTTGCTGTATCGTCGGAAAAAGATCCATCGTGATGATCGGCTCATCGCAAACCGATCCGGCCGGCGTTACTCCAGGCCAATAGGCAATCGCGGGAACGCGGACGCCACCTTCGTAGGCGGACCCCTTGCCACGTCGCAGCGGCAAATTCTCGGTAAAGCCATCATGTTTTCCGTTACGCTGCGTTAACCCGCCGTTATCGCTAATAAACAGGATCACGGTGTTGTCGGTCAGATGGCGTTTTTCGAGTTGGGCGACAATGCGGCCAACGCTTTGGTCCAAGCTGGCGACCATGGCGGCGTAAGTTGGATTTTGATGAATCGCGGTTGGATCGACCTTTGACGTAAAGTAGTCCACCAAGTCGCTGCGGCCCTGGATCGGAGTGTGAGGCACGTGGTAGGCGAAATATAGAAAGAAGGGATCGGATTTTGATTGATCGATGAATTCGCACGCTTTGTCGGTCAAATGGTCGGTCAAGTAGTTTGATTTTGATTCGCCGTCGGATGGCGTTTTTAGCAGGTAACCCTTCGCCCCCGGCGGACGCTCGTAGGACACGTCAAACCCTTGGTCGGTTGGCTTTGTCCCGCTGGCGTGTTTACCAATGCCGCTGAGATGCCATTTCCCGACGTGGCCGGTGCGATAACCGCTGCCCTTGAGGACCTCGGCAATGGTTAGCTGTTCGCCATCAAGACGCTTGGTCCACTGCGGTATCTGCAGCTTAGCGAATGGGCGATTTTGGCCCGCGATAAAGTCGGTCAAATGCAGCCGCGCTGGATACTTGCCTGTCATGATCGACGCGCGGGTGGGCGAGCAAACGGTGCACGCCGCATAGGCGTTGGTGAATTTCACTCCTCGATCCGCCAGCGAATCTAAATTCGGGGTTTCGTAAAAATCGCTGCCGAAGCACCCCAGCCCGGTCCAGCCGAGATCATCGGCCAATAGCAGGATGACGTTGGGGCGTTCGTTGGCCACCGCCGAGGTTGAGAATAGTGAGGCGAGCAACAAGCCGACCAAGGGCATTCTTTCTTTAAACATACAGTCGCCTCGTTAATGGATAAGAGTTTTGTAGCAAGACGGAGTCGCCAGCATCACGATCTGCTGAGCAGTTGAGCGGTCGCCATTGTACCCCAATGCGGGGTTTTCGAAGTCGAATGTTTTTGACAACCCAGTGGGTGAGGGAGAGAAGATTGGTCCTGATGCGGTCCCTTGCTGACGCGTCGGGTTGGCATTTGCCGGGCCCGGATGCTGTCGTGAGCGGGCGAGTCTGATGTGTTACCCCAACACCGTGAAGGTTTGTCTGGTAGCGACCTTCGCCAGAAGGTGGTGATTCGTATGTACGCGGCAACCATCCACGCTCTGGCGAGCGTAGCTACAAAAAAGCAAACGTCCACGCTCTGGCGAGCGTAGCTCCGAAAAAGTAGTTTGCCGACTAACAAATGCTTCGCCGGGTTGGCTCAAACGACCAACTTACGCGCGGTGGTGTCGTACCAATTCAGCAGTCTGCTTCGTCGGCAGAAAGGTCATTACCGTTGGCTTCGTCTCGACTCAGCCTTCGTTGGCAGTAAGTTCGCGTAACTGCAGTTCGATCTTGTTGTGAAGAAAACTTGCGTCTTGCTTTGACACATAATCCTGCAGTGCGGCCGCCAATTCTCGAACCACTGGCTTGTTTCCAGGTTCGTCGATCGAGTTTCGCAGCTCGTCGGGGTCCTGTTGCAGATCAAACAACCAAGGCTGTTCGGAAACCGAGAAGACAAGTTTGAAGCGATCATTGATCACAGCGAACCACGAGGGCTTTAAACCCGATGATTGAAGGATCGCGACCTCATCCAGGTTTTGCTGGGTCTTTCCAGAAAACAATTCCGACGCATCGCGGCCTTCGACGGACTCGGGTGCTTGCTTACCAAGTAGTCCTAACAGAGTCGGCGCAAAGTCGACAGTACCAAATGCTTGGTCGACACGGGTTCCCGGCGGAATGATTCCAGGGGCGGCGATCAACATGGGAATCTTGGCACTCCCTTCGTAGGGGTTGCCTTTGTTCAATCGGCCGTGTTCGTAACACAGGTCACCATGATCCGACGTGAACACGACGATGGTGTTGTCGGTTAATTCCAGTTCGTCGAGCGTTTCTAAGATCTTGCCGACATTGTCATCAATGCAACGCACCATTCCGAAATAGAGTTGCATCAACGAGGGATTGAATTTAAGTGTCGCATTCTTGCCGGTTGCCGCTGCCCAAGCGGGATTATCACGGCTCATCGAAAATGACAACGGCGGACGAATCGCCATGTCGGCAAACATCGTGTCGTACGGTTCGCGGACGGTATTGGGTCCGTGGGGATCAGGAATGCTTAGGTGGTAACAAAAAGGTTCATCGGCGTGTTCGCGGATGAAGTCGACGGCGCGATCGGCCAACCAATCGGTCGCAAAGGTTTGTTCGTCCGCGTCGTCGACATTGTAACTGGGGTTGCCCTTATTATCGCGTGCACCGACTTGCGGGCCGGATTCGGTCAGTTCCAAATTCTTCCAATGGCCGCGGTTAAACATAAATCGATTGTCGGCAAATCCGAATTGCCGCTTCGGTGCCCATTGCGGTTTACCGGGCCCATCGAGATGCCATTTTCCCGCATAGCCGGTCGCATACCCGTCACGCCGAAGCACTTCGGCAAAGGTGACGATGTCGCTGCGATAAGGTTGGTCGTTGGAGTGCGCACCGGTCTTATGCGGGGGAAGCCCCGAAAAGAATGCGGCCCGTGATGGCGTGCACACTGGGCTAGTGGCGTAGAATGAGGTGCAGATCACGCCGCGTTTGGCGATCGAATCGATGGAAGGCGTCTGGACCACGGCGTCGTCACCCCACACAAACGCTTGTTCCGGCGGCAGCGTGTCTCGATAGGCACCGAGCGTTTGGAAATTGTGCTCGTCGGTCTGGATGATCAGCACGTTCGGAGGTGATTTTGCCGTGGACGTGTTGCAAAGGATTACAGTGCAAATGAGCACCGCGAAGTGAATGGAACCGCGTGAAGTTCTCATGATGATTGCTGCGAGGGGGCGGGAAGAGGAGGAGAAATTCGAAAAGGTGATTGTAGTTGATTTACTGAGCCGTGACGCGTAAGCGGCCGGGTCCCGTGCATTACCCGGTGCCTTACGGCCCACGGCTCACCACCGAAGTGTGGATGAGGGAGGGCTGATGACAGGCTGGAAGCCAATTCCACACAGGGACGACGAAACTCTTGACGAGTTTCGCTACGGGATCGTATCCCACATTTTAGGCGGTGAACAACTCGTCGATCAGGCCGGTGGAATCGCCAAACGATGTGGCGTTGATTCCGGTGCCACGCAGCGTACTGAGCCAGAGGTTACAGAGCGGTGTCTTCGGATCGCTCATCACGAGGTGGCGACCTTGCTTGAACCCAGCACCGCCGCCCGCGATCAACGTGGGGCAATTTTTTAGCGTGTGCACCGAACTGAGATTGGTTCCGATCGTTAACGCGACATGGTCAAACAGACTCGAGCCATCGGGTTCCTTCGACGCCTTGAGTTTATCGATGAACTCGGCAAGCAGTTTGGCGTGCGTTTTATCGCGAGTTTCCGAAACCGTTCGTCGTTCGCCTTCGGAATAGTGGCTCATGCTATGGGCACTCATTGTCGCGCCGAGACTTGCGATCATCGAATCGACGGGCATGCGATAGGTAAATACCCGTGTGGCATCGACTTGCATCGCGGCCACCATGATGTCGTACATCATGCGAATTTCCTCGACGCCTTCGAGTGATTCTTTGGGTTCTCGCACTTTGTCCTTGGGCGATTTCTTTTCGACGCCCAGCCAAGCTTCCTCTTTGGCCAGTCGCACTTCGATCTCACGAACCGACTGCAAATATTCGTCCAGTTTCTGTGAGTCAGTGCGATTGATTTTGCGGGCGACCGACTTGGCATCCGCCAGCACGGTGTCCAGTACGCTGCGTTGTTCATTGAGCCGCTGTTGCCGCTCGGCTAGCGGTGTCGTGTCATTGGAGAACAGACGATGAAACGCCGCGACGGGTGTATCGAGTCCGGCGACCGGCTTGCCCGAGCGGTTCCAGGCGAGTGAGGAACCAGGGCCATGACCATCATTCGCGGCCCCTTTGGCGGCGAGTTGAATCGAGGTAAAGCGAGTCTTTTCGCCAAGCACTTCTGCGGCAACTTGGTCGACCGAAATGGTATTGTGAAAACTCTGCCCTGGAATCGCGTAGCGGTTCGCACCGGTCAGCCAAAACGTGCTGCCGGAGTGCCCGTCGGCGGAATATTGATGCATCAGATTTTGGATGATCGTGATGTCTTTTTGATGCCGGGCGAGCGGTTTCAAAACCGTGGGCAGCTCGTATTTCTCACCGACCGTGTTGACGTCGGGATACCATCGGTCGGCGGTCACGCCGAAGCCCATCCCGAGAAAAATCATCCGCTTTGGGGGCGTGGTTGACGTGGGCGTTGCCGCCGAGGCGAACCGGCGAAAGCCAAATGATTCAAGAAACGGCAACGTGATCAGCGTGCTGGCGCTGCGAAGCACACCGCGTCGCGACAACCGGGACGGAGCGACAGAGGGTTCGGCGATGGGGGAGGGAGTTTGAGAGTGCTTTTTATGGTTGGTTCGCATTTTCATTATTCGTTTTCCGTGTTTGGTGATTCGGTGGTCTTGGGCTTTCGTTTTTTGTCTGGTTTAAGACGCCAACTGTCTGGCTTTTTGATCATGTTCACTAACATTCCGATGATCTTGTCGTATTCACAATAAAGTTCTCGCGCGACGTCGGCGTCGACGTACTTGCACTCCACCGCAAATTGCAACCATGTTTGCGTTTCCGCCGCTTCCGCTTCGGAGTCAGACAATTTTGCAACAAACGCCGCCGGGTACCGACGCTTCCGCCAAGCTTCCGCGATGTTGGCGGCGACAGATCGTGAAGAGCGTCGACATTGGTCCGTCAGCGAATACCGCTCTTCCAAAGGGAATTTTCGGCTCAGTTCAAATAGCCGCATTGCTGATGCAAAACTGAATTTGTAGACATCGAGGTCCGTATGTTTGCGAATCGTTTTCTTTCGTTCTTCCATCGCCTAATCTCCTCCGTCTCTCAATCCCTCAATCCCTCAATCTCTCAATCTCTCTGTCACATCGCCTCAGGCGTTACTTCGTTTTAAATGGTTTTGATTGGACCAACGCGTGAATGAAAACGCTTAACTCGTAGTCAT
>NZ_JBFHFD010000252.1:0-11579 GCF_041583735.1 Novipirellula sp. | reverse complement strand
TATGGCAGATAATTGCCAAGGTCTACGAAATCGGTAAATTTGATGAGGCGTGCGATATTGCCGCATATCCTACCACAACGGGGAGTTGGCTCGCCATCCCGTGAAAGTGGGCGTTGAAAAATTTTGTCACATTTGCCGTCACCATCACCCGTTCCGCTGGACGGCGAGTCGCATCAGGAGGGATGGCGACCGCGTGAGTCGTGCTGAGAGCCAATGGAGCCTGACATGAAAGCGGGCAAATTTGCCAGCGACCAAATCACGAATTTCTTTTCGCCGTAGGACATCCAATTGTGGCGGTGGGAGACGCCGCGAGCTAATCTAATCGCGTTGCAAATGATTCACGTTTGGATCGTTTGCGTTTCATCTGTTTGGTTTGCTAAACGAGACTGTCAGCTAATGTCACAAAAGAAGTTTTACCAGATCGCCTGTAGCGTGTTGCTCGGCGCCTCGGTCTGCTTGCCGATGGTCAGCAGCAATGCTGCATTCGGTGAAGAAGAGGCGGCGAAGAAACCCTCGATCAAGGCGGTGATGAAATCGTGTTTCAAGGGACCTCTACTCAAGAAGGTTGCCTCGGGAACCGCTACCGACGAAGAGAAGAAAGAATTGCACACGATGCTTGTTGCGATGAGCAAAGCAAAGCCACCACGCGGTAGCGAAGAAAGCTGGAAAAAGCTCAACAAGCCGTTGGTCGAAGCAAGCCAAAAGGTAATCGAGGGCGATGCGCAAGCTCCCGCGATGCTGAAAAATGCTGCGAACTGCAAAGCTTGCCATAGCGAACATAAACCAAGCTAGGTCAATTGGCACAGCGGATCGTCGAGGAATTGATTGTTGACGACGAGGCTGCAGTTCGATCACGACAAATAGGACAGGGACAAGTGATTTTGCTTGACCCTGTCTTTATTTTTTTGGCGATGGGTTTAGTGAAACGCTTGTTTGACCTCGGGACGCATCAGCACGATGATCGCCCAAATTCCGAACGGGATACCGATGAAATAGCAGGGGCTAATGCAGGGAATGGCAGCCATGATCGCGCCGGTCAACGCTAACGAGTAGTTCTTCATCCCCTTCATTCGGATCGCGGAAAACAAGATCAAACAATTGATCACGATGATCACACACGATCCGAACACTCGAATGAATATCTGTGTTTCTTTGTTGATTCCCGCATTGTTTGCTGGCAACCGAGCTGCTGCGCCGCTGAACAACAGGAATGCGTCAACGCCCATGGCAATCACCATGCATACGATGCAGATCAGCGACACAATGATCAGTGATATCGCAGGTGCGCTAACGGCTGCGGCGGCGTTTGAGACATTTCCAGGACCGCCAAATTGCCCCGGATCATTAGCATTGGGGCTGTAGGGGTTTGGCGGGAAAGGGTTGTTCGACATTTATTGCAATCCGGTTTTTCGGTAGCGGATTTTGAGGAAGCGGGGCTCAGGCGAGACTTTTAGAACGTGCAGCAAATCACAGCGTAAGAATCGTCGATTTCCGCAACAGCAATCCTGGTTTCTAAACTTCGAGAAGGCGTTTATTGGTTGCATCAGAGACGCAATAATAAACGGTCGTCGGAACCGATCGAAAGTAGGTTGTGCTATGATCGGAATTGATTTCCCCAAACTTTCCTCCCCACCTCTTTGTATTTGGAGCACGCTCACCAATGACATCTCTCTCTCGACGCGGATTTCTGGCGGCAACGTCAACCGCGGTTGCTGCGGTGGCCCTGCCATCGACGGCAATCGCAGCGAAACCCAAACGCGCCCAATTGGGCATTCAGCTCTACTCGCTTCGTGGATACAAGGTGGACGAGGCACTGCGTCACGCGAAAGATCTTGGGTTTGATCAAGTGGAGTTCTACAGTGGCATGCTGTCGACCGATGCTTCGCCCGAGGAAATCGCAAAGATGAAAGCCACGGTTGCCGAGTTGGGGCTTTCGATCTCGGCTCATGGTGTCAATCGATTTGGCGGCAACGAAGCGGCCAACCGTAAGATTTTTGAGTTTGCGAAGTCGCTTGGGATTCCCACGATTACCGCAGACCCAGGCCCAGAATCGTTCGACAATCTCGATGATTTGGTCAAGGAGTTTGATATTCGGATTGCGATTCACAATCATGGCCCCGGTCATCGATACAACAAAGTCGTCGATGTGCTCAACGCCATCGAGGGGCGTGACGAACGAATCGGGGCGTGTGCCGACCTGGGGCACTACATTCGTTCGGGTGAAAACGCGACCGATGTCATTCGTTCGCTCAAGGGACGATTGTATGGCATCCACTTAAAAGATTTCGCCGAGATGAAACAGAAGACCGAGGGAGTCATTTTGGGCAAGGGACACCTCGACGTCGAAGGTGTCTTCTTTGCACTCGACGCGGTCGGTTTTCCCACCGACGGCGCCGTATCGCTTGAGTACGAGGAAAATCCCAGCGATCCGCTTGCGGAGATTCGAGAGTGTGTTGTTGTCGCTCGCGCGGCGATGGCCAAGGTCGCCGGTTAGAGCTTGCCGCGTCTGAAGTGGTGGCGGCGGCCCGGCACATCGCTGCTCGGGGGACGTCGGGACAAAAAAACATCGACTTGGGTGACCAAGTCGACGTTTCGAGCGCTGTGATCCTTGCGCCACATGACCTTTGCGTTATTCGCTATCGGACGCGGCGGGAGGACGTTTGGGGGTTCTGCCCCCAGCTTCGGCATCAGGGCGTCCATTGCCTCGCATGTTTTCGCGGCCACCGCCTCGTCCCGCTTCACCGAAACGACGCATCGCCGACGTCAGTTCTTCGCGTGAAATCGCGTCGTCGTTGTTGGTGTCAATTCCTTGCATACGATCTCGCATTGGTTCTGGGATTTCATCCCCGGTCAATTTGTCGTCCGAATTCGTATCGCGGCGTTCAAACAACATGCGTGCGAATTGTTGCGGATTCTCCATCGCCTCACGTGGCATGTCCCCGCCACCTTCACTCCGTGCCGGGCCTCGACCGCGATCGTCCCCGTCACGAGGGCGGCCTGCGAAATCACCTTGCGGGCGAAGTTCCTCAAACGTCAACGAACCATCGTTATTCTTGTCCAATTTGCGGAGGGCTACCGCGGCGTTATCGATCTCGTCTTTCGAAATTTTCCCGTCGTGATCGGCGTCCAACGCGGCGATGATCGGCATCCGTCTCATCATTTCTGCCGCTTCAGGCCCGCCCGGACCACGGTCACGGGGGCCTCGATCATCCGGACCGCGCTCACGAGGTCCGCGGTCGTCAGGTCCGCGGTCACGGGGACCTCGTTGTTCGCCATCGCGGCGTTCGCCATCACGTCGGTCTCGCTCCTGCTCACCCTTTTCCTGGTCCTGAACCGGCTCTGCAAAAGAGGGCTGGATTGCTGGCACAGTCAGTGCGCCGGCAAGAAGTACGAGTCCGGTTGCTCGTTTCCAGGAAACAAGAGGATTCGGTCTGATCGGGAGGGAACGATCTGCGATCTGTTTTGATAAAGTCATGGTTGTTGCCTGCTAAGAAGGATGGGGGGCGGTCACACTTCAATCAAACCCCTGCAAGATCGTCGAGTTCCGCCAGAATTAATTGTCAATGGCAAAACCGTTTTATGACGCATGCTATGATAGGGTCGCCAACTGGCACTCAATGAATAGCATTGTCGAAAAACAACGTCGGATAACAACACTTCAAGAGATAAATTGAATGCAACGATCTTTGGTGGCTTTTGTAGCTTTCACACTCGCGGCGACTCTGTTTTCAAGTGGCAGTGGATTTGCCGCCGATTCCCCCTTGGTTTACCAAGGCACCGACGGCGTCGGCAGCGGCAAGCACATCGTCTTTCTTGCCGGCGATCACGAGTATCGTAGCGAAGAGGCGTTGCCGGCGCTTGCACGTATCCTCGCCAAACGGCACGGATTCAAATGCACGGTGCTCTTTAATATCGATCCAGAAACGGGTTACATCACACCGGGGAACAACAACATGCCCCACACCGATGCGGTCAATTCAGCCGACTTGTTGGTGTTCGGTTTACGCTTCCAAAATTTTCCTGCCGAACAGATGCAGCCGATCGCGGACTATATCAAACGAGGCGGCCCGGTCGTCGGCACTCGCACTAGCACCCATGCGTTTAAGATTCCCGCAAAATCACCGTTCGCAAAGTTCGATTTTCAGTACAAAGGCGAAGAGATGAAGGGGGGCTTCGGCCGGCAAGTACTGGGCGAGACCTGGGCTGGTCACTATGGCCGGAACCACGTAATGAGCACTCGATTAGAGATTGTTCCCGAGAACGCGGAGCATCCAGTTTTGCGAGGTGTCGAGAATCCTTGGGTTGAAGCCGGTGGTTATTGGACCGACCCCGAAGCGAACAGCGTTGTGCTTGCGAATGCTCAACCGTTGCAAGGAATGACACAGGATTCGCCTGTCGCCGACGACAAGAAACCGTGCCCCGGTGCGTGGGTGCGAACGTACAGGGGCGAAAATGGAAGCGAAGGACGCGTTTTCACGACGACCTACTGTGCGTCCGAAGATCTCCGCAATGATGGTTTTCGGCGGATGATGATCAACGGATGCCTATGGGCATTAGGGATGGAAGACGCAATCACGGGCGAACTGAATACCGAATTCGTCGGCCCTTACGATCCATCGACCTTCAGCTTCGGCGGGTATCGCAAAGCGGTGAAGCCGCAGGAATTGGCGGGATGGGATTCGCCGATCATGCCCGCTCGCGACGAAGAGGCTGCGAGCGATGCAAAGCCTGTCGCAAAGAAAAAGAAGAATGCGGCGAAGTAGTGTTTCGCGAAGTCAACGCTGCTCCATCGAGCAACGTCTGGAACCCACGGCGACGCGATGACGCGTCGCCGTTTTTTGTTTGCAGTTTCGGTCATCCCCGAAAACGAAAGTCTTGACGACTTCGGCTACAACCAAATGTGTCGCTTTCTAAAACGACATCGCTGGTGATCTATCGTTCGGATTGCAGCGTTGTGATCCCAGCGTGGTGATCCCAGGGCGATCAACGACCATCCGGCGGACGATGCTACGCGAAGCCGTCGCGTGATTTGCGGCTCATCAACTCGTTGGCTTGTTCATCGTCGATGAATTGCTCTGATTTCGGATCCCATTTCAATTCACGTCCCAACATCAACGCGATATTGCACAAGTGGCACGACGTCATCGTGCGATGATGTGACCAGACGTCCGAAATCGGCTTGCCCCGATCTTCGATGCATGCGAAGAAGTTGCCCATGTGACTGCCTGGCTTCTTGCCTTTACACAGTTCGATAATTTTTTCGTCGAGCTGTTTCCGATCTTCGTCACTTAGCTCATCCACAGGGCGACCTTCTAGCTTGCCGCGATTGACAAAAATCCGTCCCTTGTCGCCTTCGAACAGGATCCCGTTTTGGAAATCAACATTGTCGCCTTCGCGTTTGTAGTGGCTGTTGACGCTCATCAGCGAACCGTTCGCGAAGGTCAAATCGACATGGAACTCGGTTGCGGTGTTGTAGCCGTTTGGTAGCGACGCTTCGCCGTTAAAGAAGGCATTCCAATTGAAATCCGAAGGCACATTCTTGGTGAATTTCCCGGTTCCGGCGACTTTCACGGGGCCATCTTCGCCGGGCGCGAGCGCCCATTGTGCGATATCGATATGGTGGGCACCCCAGTCGGTCATTTTGCCGCCCGAGTATTCGAAGAACCAACGGAACATGCGGCGACGTTGTTCACAATAGCCTGCTTCGGGTGCGGGCCCGACCCACATGTTCCAATCAAGATCCTCCGGCGGATCCTCGGTTTCGAAGGGCCCCTCGTTGGGCGCACCGCCGATGGCCAGGTAGGCGTTGACGTTCTCGCCGAGCATGCCGGTATGCACCATCGCTACTGCGGTCAGAAACAACGACTTGCTACTGCGCTGTTGCGTCCCGACTTGGAACACTCGTCCGGTTTCTTCGACCACTTTTCGGATCTGCTTGCCTTCGTCGATCGTCAAGGTCAAAGGTTTTTCGCAGTAGACATCCGCGCCACTGCGAAGCGCGGCGATCGCGATCGGGACGTGCCAATGATCCGGCGTACCGATGGTGACGACTTCGGGCTTTTCTTTTTCCAGCATCTCGCGATAGTCGCGATAGGTGTTCAATTTGCCCCCAAACGCTTCGTTGAATTCCTTGGTGTGCAAATCGTCCACATCGCAAACAGCCACCATTTTGGCATGCTTTGCCGCGTCTCGAGCGATGCTTCCGCCGCGGTTGTAGCGTCCGCGGCTGCCACCGACACCGATGGCGGCGAGACGAAGCTTTTTCGGTTGATCGGCGGCAATGGCAGGACTGGCCACGGCGGCGATGGAGCCCGCCGCAGCGGTGGTTTTTAAAAAATGACGACGTGATGTTGACATGAAACATTCCGTATTGGGGAGAGAGTGCGTGTGAGTTGCATTCGCTTGTGGCATCCAAGCGTGGCACGACCAGACCGACGCACCGAAAAAATGCGAAGCGTTTCTAAAATAGCGGAAAACCAGCTGTGTCGGGGCGATTTACGCACCGCAAATTCGGAATTTGTCAACGCATCTCTAAACTGCGCGTCCGCTGAACCTTCGAGGGTTGGACTTGTTACGATCTAAGTTGATTTCGCCTTTTTAAGAAAGATCGACCGTAATCCCGTCCTCGTGACGGGATCTTAAAGACAGAGTTTGGCGGCCGCTGGTTCTGCGTCAAAAACCCAACACTGGTCCCCTCTTTCAAACGACAACATGAATTTGGCTATTGAAGTTCGAGTGGCGATCGATCGAACAAAGACCAGACGTGATCATGATGGAAAGCACCCGCTCGAACCGATCTCGGAAGTGCTTCGCGCGGGAGGAATTGTTTTGCTGTTCCTCGAAGGGACGCGCGGCGAGCCTGAGAAACTAGAAGCGTTTCAAACCGGCGTCGCTCATCTTGCCAAACGGCATCCAGACGTGCCAATCACGCCGGTTTTTATGCATGGGTTGGGCAAAGCATTGCCCAAAGGTGAGGCGCTGCTCGTTCCGTTTTTCTGTGACGTGTTTGTCGGCGAGAAACTGAATTCCGAGTTGCCAAAGAAGGAATTCATGAACCAGTTGAGTGACTCGTTTGCGAAACTTTCGAAGGAACTGCCGGTGCAAACGTGGTAATCTGTTTGCGAATGCGTCTCTCGTCTACTGTATAATTTCCTTCATCGCAATCGTCGTCATTGCAATCGTCGTGCTGGACTCCCAGCTTCCAGAGGTACATCGCATGGCAAACGAGATCGTTTCGGACTCAGGACAATCGAGTTCACTGGCTGATTCGCCGCGTGACCAGCTGCTGCAATTTCGTTTATCGACAATCTTCGTGCTAACGTTGATCGCCAGCATCTTGGCTGCGTTCCTGCGTCCGCGTGGAAACGATTTGATGATTGCAGGGACGGTTTCAACGATCAGCATTCTTGCCTTTGGCGTTTTGATGGGCAAGCTTCGCCCGCCGTTGATGCAGCGGGTGTTTTGGGGCGTGGTTGTCGCCGCGATGATGCAGGCGGTTGCATCGAATACGATATTGTTAGACCGCAAGGGGATTTATGGTTGGCCAATCGCGGCGGGATTTGCAGCTGTTGTCGCAGCGGGCAACTCGAATCTGTATCGCCGCATGATCCAAGGTGCCATCGCCGCCGCAACGGTGGTGGCGATCTACATGGTCTCACTGCCGGCGGACTCGATTACCGGGGGCGCGAACACGATTTGTGCGGCGATTGGCGGAGCGTTACTGGCTGTGTTGGTGGACGTGGTGAATTGGCTGCAACGCAGAACCAAGGTTCCTCTTCCCCTCACGGGGCTTGCGCTCGTGTTGGCGGCGATGGCGTTTGCCGTGATCGCCCCCATGCTGATACCCGGTTGGTGAGTCGTCGTTTGCTGCTCCGCAAGCATCGCGTTTACTTGACGTTCTGTTGCGGAATAAAAGAAATTGCGGCGTAAACGGCGACGATACTGCTTCGTTGGCAACGCAAGTCGCCGGGTGCACGAACGCCGTCGTGTCAGGTTACAATCTGGGCACCACTTTCCATTCCTATCTACTTAGAGAATCTCATGCAAGGAAAAGACGCGATTCGATCGGCCATGAAGTTAAGCGACATGGTGTACCGAGCTTATATGAGCGACATGGACGACTCGGAATTGTTGCGGCGTCCAAGTGAAGGTTGCAATCACATTGCCTGGCAAACCGGGCACCTGATCTCATCGGAAGTATCATTGGTTGAGAGTATCGCGCCAGGCAAGGGCTACGCGTTGCCTGAGGGATTTGCGGAAGCACACGCCAAAGACAAGGCAAACAGCGATGATGCGTCTGGGTTTTTTGGCCGTGACGAATATCTCGCACTGTGGGACAAAGTGCGTTCGGCAACGCTCGAAGCAATCGACGGGATGAGCGACGAAGATCTTGATGCCGAATCCCCCGAGCATTTCCGAGGTTTCTGTCCGACGGTGGGTGACGTCGTCATGCTGATAAGTACGCATCCATTGATGCACGCTGGGCAACTTGTTCCTTTGCGCCGCCAATTGGGCAAGCCAGTTTTATTCTAATCCCATTGCCTGTGATTCGTTAGCAAAGCGACGCGTGATCATGGACACGCGTGCGAACCCGCAAAGAAATAACGTGTCGTTTGTGGGTGATGAAACCTGCATACGAACCGATCCGAAAACCCGATCCAACGCAGCCTCGCGGCGTTTGCCTGATCCCGTTGCTGACCGGCCGCGTGGTGCAGAGGAGTGACGGCAGTCTTCATGCCGTTGTCAGCACAATCGATCCATCTCAGCTGCAGCACGCCTTGGTGCGATGGAGTCAAGCGGGACGGCCGAGTAAGTTCACTCGTGAAACACTGCCAATTCCAGCGGGAGCGTTTGCCCGAGTCAGCAGAGACGAGCTGCATTTGGCGTCGTCGGCACTCGCATCCCTTTCGAAACGTGAGCTGCAAAAGCGGACGCGGCTATCCCACGAACAATGTCGTCGTCGACTGGATCAACTGTGTGCAGCGTTGGACCGGAACGTCATGAAGCCCAGAGCGTCCTCTGCCGACGAGTGGCATCTATTCCCATGGGGGCAAGATCTAATTTCCGATTCGGCATGTTCCTGGCAATCGTTGGTCCATTGGCTCGGCGACGATCGCGGTTTAAAGACATGGACCGACGCGATGGCATCACTCGAAGGTCACCATCGACGCCCGGATTGGTGGAATCTTGCTCGCCGATGTGTTGCCATCCTCTCCCATTTTGAATCCGAATTCCCTGATCTTGATGTCCATGAACGAATGCGTCGCTCGCATGTTGTGTATCTGCTTGCGATTGAATTGGCGAAGAAGCCTCACGAACTGGATATCCAAATCACATATCCCGATCGAATGCTGTCTCGCAAACGAGGCCAAAAGTGGGTCGTGCAGCTCCGTAGATCCATTCAAAAACAAATGGAGAACGCCGAGGTTTGGAGTGCTCATCGTGTCCCCGCAATCTTGGCTAGCTGGGCTTCCATTTCTTCGACAAGGTCGTTCGACCGGACCCCGATCCTACGTTGGGTGTCCAAACGTCGGGGGCACGCGATCGACGCATTACTGCAGATGGCTGGGCAATTGAGCGCCTCCGAGTTTCGTAAACTTCTTTCGTTCGAGAAATGGCTTGACGAAGTTCCTGAGGATCGGTGGTATCGCCTTGCGAAGAGCAAATTGTCACACCATGCCCTGCAGACGACCCTTGAAAAAGGATGTTTTTATCGGCTGCATCATCAGCGCGGTGATCGAGAGATGTGGAATGCGATCTATGACCTAACCGGACGGTATTTTGCAGCGGAAGGGCATCGCGTGATCGGTGGGGTTTATCGAAACTGGTATCGCTGGGCAAAAACTTGGCCCTCGGTATGTTGGACATCGGATCGGACCGAACGATGGATTGCACTGCTGTCGAACGTGAATGATTTGGTGGTGCTAACCCCCGCACTGTTGCGACGTTTCGGTGGTTGGCTTGATTCGATGCAGCGTGAAAGCGAGAGATCCCAAATTGATATTGATCCGATCTCCAGAACAGACGCGATGACCCAACTCGCCGCACGGCGATTGCGAATCTATCGGGGAGCCGTTGGTCATGAAACCAAATGGCCACGCTCGATCGCTAGCCGACTCGAGTTACCAGTCAAATGGCAGCGAGAGTTTGAGTATCTCGCGCAGGGCGAGCGTGCGGAAAACTTGAACGCACGTTCTCGGCAGCGGCTCGATCACTTGCGAATCACTCCGACACCCACGTTGCCCAAGATCAAATCGCTACGTCAACGAATTCGGCGTGCCGGACTGAGTGCATCCCATGATGCCGTTAAAACATGGCTGCTTCAGCGACAGCGTGAATACTTTTTGTCGCTCGGGGTTTCGCCCGCAACGTTAGCGATTGATTTGAGTTCGCCATCAGATCGTCTGGGCGATTTTTTGACATTGTTGGCGACGCTGCCGTTGGCCAGTCGAAAATTGTTGCTACAAGGACTGCGGCGGACGAAAGATCAGCAAGCATGTGTCCGCCGAGTGGGGTACAAACAGACGGGGCGGGCTAATCACGATTGGATGCAGCGAGCAGAAGCGGCTGGAATCGATCTCGCCGCATGGTTTACCGATCAGAATGTCGAAATCTCGATGGCTGGAGCCGCCGAGGCAGCTTCGCGAGCAAAACCGCTAAAGATTCAGGTGACCGCAGCGGCCGAGTATCTACTGTGGATGGGGCGACCGTTTGGTAGTTGCCTCGATCTTCGCGGCGGGGCGTACTGTGACTCTGTGGTGCCGAACTTCTTGGATGCGAACAAGCAATTAATCGTGTTGCTTGATCACGATGGACAGATGGTGGGACGCAAATTGGTGGCGATTAGTCGCGACGCAAAATTGCTGGGATACCATCTGTATCTTGCAACCAACGGGGAACACGAATGGGCTCGCAATAAGGTCACTACTGCGGTAAACCAATTTTGTCGAACCTGGGCGACTGCAATCGGCATTGAGCTTGCGGTTTTGGGAAATCCACGCACGTTACATGGAAATTCTTGGTACGACGACGGACCCGAATCTTGGGAATAGCCCGAATCTGGGGTATAGCCCGGGTAACCGTTGTATTCGTATGCATTGTTCGTTTCCGTGCAGCATAGAACTTGTCCAGTCGTACAGACGTTCAAGTGTGGTTTACGAGAATTTGCGAGGTAGGTGAGTGCCACCCGGTGCGGCCGCGGCGATCCGCGGTTTGCCGAGTGAGTTTTCCATTAGTTTTGCCTGAATAATTGAGGCGAAACCGGTATGAAAACGCGTTTCTGACGCATTCGCGAACCTTGGGTGGCTGCAACTGCGTCTCTTTGGGGACTTGCTTCGGCAACACGGATCGCAAAAGATGTTGACGGAAGACGTGAGTTTTTGAACACTGCTTTATCAGTGCATCGACAACACTCGAAGTCAACTTTTATCGTCGCCAAATCACCATTTGATCTTGTCCGAGGCTAAATGCCGTCTACCCTTTAGAGGGGCTCTTGGTGCCGATAAACGCAGAACGATCACTCAGTTTTGGTTTTTCCCAAAACCGTAAATATCTCCTTTGCGGTGTTTTTGCTTGCCTTA
>NZ_JBFHFD010000251.1:0-11587 GCF_041583735.1 Novipirellula sp. | reverse complement strand
GCGTTCGTCGGCAACGCTACAGAACAACTCGAGATTTCGGACGTGCAATATTCGATTCGTGCTAAATAAGTATTCCTAATAGTGTGGCTTCCCTGTGGCAGCCGATTTAATGCAAGGTAGATCCCCGGCCCCCATTCGTCAAGACAGTCACCCACTTCCATCACGCTGCCGCTGGCCCGCAACCGTCATTGGCCGGGCGATTGTCGCCAGCGAGCATAACGGACGGGAATCAGGTAGGTGTACACAATGGTAATGATTCCGCCGCTAAGAAGTGACCAGGGCATCCATTCTTTCGGTCGGAACACTTTGGCGGAATTGGCGGGAGCCCCCGTCGGGTCGACAAAACTGACCGCGTTAGCCGGTTCGCCCTGATAGATCGTGGCAGAATCGATAAACAGAAATTCAAGGCCGACGATGACCGCCATGATCCCAAGCGCGATGAACACTGAACGCAACATAACCACTCTGTCCGTTTTCGAGGATTCGAAGTACATCGAAACTCTTCGGCATCCCCGAGTGGTGTGCATCAATGATATCAAAGCCAACTCTACAACACCTCCATCCGGAAAGCCTTCCCCAGACAGTGCGGGCCGTTCCGTTGGCGTTGGAATATCCGATCCTTCGCGCCTTTTTGGGGGGCGTAAGGAGAGAGTGAGAGGTGAGGAGTGAGAGAGGAGATCGCTAGTTGCGGCCCGGCGGTGTGATTTGCGATTTCCAGTGCGCCGCTTGCAGGAAGAAGATACCGTTGCTCGAGACACGCTCGTAATCGAGTCGCTCGATGGCTCGTTCGAGCGTTTGCTGCTGCGACTCAGAAAGAGGGGCGTTGGCGACGAGTTGTGCCAACGCGGCTTCACCACTTTCGCGGATGCAGTACCAGGTCGCTCGATAGCTGCCTGTCGACGAGATGCCCTCTCCGGTTCGCCAATCGGTACACAGTCGCGACAGGTCGAGTTGTTTGGCTCGTTGCTCTGCCGCCGTGGCGCGGTCTGCACATCGCTGCGCCACCGTGGTCATTACCTCTTGCATCTGCTGTTTCAGTTGTGGATCGGGTTCCAATTGCCAGAGCAGGTCCAACGAGATCTGCATTTGCAAAAACGCGTAGGTGGGTTGGCCGCTTTCGACATCCAACGATTGTTTAACCGCATCAGCAATATAGTGCCGCCACCGCTCGCGGTACGATTCCTTGCCTGTGATGTCCCACGCCGCCGCGTAGATCATTGGCAGCCGGGCGGCTTCATGCCCCTTTACGTTCCACATGCGGCTGATCCCTCGCGTGTCTCGGCTACCATCGGCGCGGAGTGAATCGTAATCATTCTCGGCGGTCACATTACGAATCATGCGGTCGGCGATCGCGGAAAGGATCTCGCGGATCTCTTGCCGAGTTTCCTCGCTGCACAGCGGACTCTTCGCATAATGCCACAATCCGTGCACTGCATGGGTGTATTGGTCTCGCGACGAGTTCATGTAGATACTCGTTAGGTCCTCGTGACAGACGCCGCGGGCAAGAAAACCTGGGGCTCCGTGGGCGGTCGCACACAACCGGATGCCCTGGAAAACGTCGTAGGCTCGCTGCCGAAGCGATTCCTGTTTCGTCACCTCGTAGCGATCGATGATCATCGACAACATCACTCCGGCCGAGATCATGCAATCTTCCATCCCGGTGCCGTAGCCACATTCGTTTGGGAATTGCCGCTGAATCTCCTGGGCGGTGGGCAAGTGCGAAAGACCGCTGCCATCTTCGTACCGAGTCAAATAGTCGTAGAACAAATGAGTGTCGTCGCGATAGAACCGCGACCATGTCACATCCCAGGCTTGGTCAATCGGATGGGGCGGTTCCGCGTCAGCGGCACCCACGAAAGAGAGCACGACGATAGTCAGTGCCAAAACGTTAGCGATGCGAAAGGATGTCATGAGGCGAGGAGGGTTGAAGGAAAAGGTGTCGGACACCTTTTTGGCAAGATAGGCGGTTTTAAGTTTTCGGCTTTATTTTGCGAGGGCGGCCGCGAGGACGCATTGTTGATTCCAAATCAAACTTTCGCACCATCGATTCGACCCAGTTTTCGCTACCAAAGGGAACGCCGCGACGCATGCTCCAGTCGATCTGAGCTTGTTCTCTCTGGGAAAACTCCATTCGCACCCATTCGATCCAGTTCGAGTGACGAGGAATGGGCCAATCGCTTAGCATCGATTGATACACCGACGTTTGTCGTTTCCAGTGAAATAAGCTGTCCCACTTCCATTGATCAGGACTACTGCAAAGGTTTGCCGTGAACGCATTTCGCTCGACGTAGCGTGAGAGCGTTAGGAAGTGTTCGTCGGACTGCACAGGGAACGATTTGTAACGGCCTTGATAGAGATGTCCCATGCCGACGGTATCGTAGTGAGCATGGTACCGCTGGGTGTGGGTAAGAGTGACCCACTGGCCAAATCGTCCCATCTCACCGTCAACATTGGGGCTGACGACAAAATGCCAATGATTGGGCATGATGCAGTAACTGAAAATCCGTATATCAAAGCTACTGACTGCTTCGGCCATCAGATTCTCAAACGCGTCGTAGTCTTCCTTCCTGTGGAAGATGGTGTGGCGTGAATTGGCTCGATTGAGCATGTGGTAGATCTCGCCAGCCACGTCAGCCCGTTTCGGTCGTCCCATTTCGGCCTCCCTTGTTCCTGGCAAACTGAATTTTACCCGCAGCCAAGCTACCCAGTCAACCAAAAAGGTGTCCGACACCTTTTTTAGCGTAGCAAGATGTAGAGGGCGTTGGGGGGCAGTTTTAGGCTTAGACCGTCGACGTTCTTTAGAACTGGCAGATCGACGATGGCAATTCCGTTGGCGTCTAGCGACGTCGCCTGGCGGAGCACCGAATTGGATAAAACGACTTCGGCGGAGGCGTTTTCGATGTTCCAGGGGCTGCTGCCAAGATCGACAATTCGCTGTGACTTGCCGTCTTGGGCTGGTTCGGTCTTCCAACCATGGGGCCGAGCGACAGTGCCCACTTGCAGTAACACCTGTTTGGATTCGGAGAGGTTCGCACCGTCCATCGAAACGGCCAGCACGGCGGCATAGTCGTTGTCGCAACGCAGCGTGAGCGTATCGAGTGAAATCGTTCCTGCAGCAGCCAGATTGCCCGCCGCACCTTGAGCCTTAAGCGAGTTGAGCGTGCAGAAGCCATCGCCGTAGTTCCAGTTCAACTCGCCCGTGATACTGCGGACGGTTTGGTTCTCAGTATCGATCAGCGACGTGATGTCGGCGAGCCGCGTTTCGCCGCTGTCAAAGGCCACTTCCACGGGACCGGCAAGGTAGGCCAGCGGGGTGATCGTCCCTTGCCGAGCAGCTTCGGCTTTCACCGCCTGTGTCCGTGAATCGCGATTTGGATCAAAGCCAGCTTCTTCGGGCAAAAGCGGTGGTTTCCGATTGAAAACATCACTCAAGTTGCGACTTTCGAGCAAGGCCGGTTTGCCTTGCCGGATATAGCCTTGGCGAAACATCATCGCGGCGGCGGGAAACATTCCAATTTGGGCGGGAGTAGAAAGTTGCCACTTTTCCATCGGAGGACCGAAGCCAATTTGGTCGGTGGCGAACCAGTAGAAAATATCGACGCCGGTCATCGCACCATAAGCCGCGACCAAAAAAGGGCCTTCGGTTTGATAACGTAGCGGCGGCACCCAGGCGCTTTCGGAAACGATCATCGGATGCCCACTGACTTGTCGCAGCGCCAGCGGAAACGCCCAGGGTTGTAGCAGTGCCGAAGTTCCATCGAACAGATCGCCACGACTGATCAAATATCCCGCGCGATGATTGTCGGTAGGATTTGTATGGTTGCCGCCGGTATAGTAGCGATTCACCCCGATGACATCGTTTGCGGTGTATGCGTAGCGTTCCGCGTCGAGCAGTTTGGCTTGATCGGCGGTTCGCCAATTGCCGGCGTTGATCAACCCTTCGTAACCAATTTCCTGTTTCAGGAATTTTGCGATCGAGAGATTGAAATCCCGCATTCGCTCGGTGTAAAAGGCCATTTGATCGGCCAAGCGTTTGGCCATCGCGCCGTTGTGGTTTTGTGTCAGTTGCCAAATTTGGTGAGGCATCACGACACCATTGGCAAAGTCGTCGCCATTGCATCGAGCATTGCCGCCCCAGACACGAACCGCGTTATCGAGCGAGCCGTGTTTGGCGTTCAGCCACACTGCAAATTGTCGCCCCAATTCAACTCGCTGTTCGCCTTGGATGGCGTTTTCGGTCCAAAACAGCAGGCTGTCTTCGTTCTGGATTTGAAAGATCGCCAGGGCCGGATCTTGGGCTAGCGGGATGCCGGTGTGCGGGTTGGGGGGCGTTAGCAGTTGTTTGAGCCACTGTTTGTAAGCCGCTTGCAGTTTGGCGTCAAAGAACAGTAGCCCAGTCAAGTTGTCGCCCTCGGCATCTTTCAAACCCCAGGCAGGATCCGGTTTGACGCTGATGGCCCAGTAAGGCGAAAGCGTGACGTAGATGCCGTTTTCTTTCATCGCGGCGACCAATCGCCAGGCCGCCTCGATATCCTCGGTGTTGGCATCGTCAAGTTTGGCACCTCGTTGGGGCGCAAGATGCCCATGATGCCGCACCATGTTGACGCCGCGTTTGGCGAGCCAGCGGGCGTGTTCGCGGACCGCTTCGATATCGTCACGGTGCTGGACGCTGGTGTTGACGGCCCAAAACCGGAGAGGTTCTCCGCCGCCATCAACAAACGATTCGCCGTCGGAGGATCGTGCAACTCTGCCTTTCGCACCCGCGGGTTTTTCGTTCATGCCGCTCAGATCAAGCAGTGAGTCGGGCGAAAACGCATCGCGTGCAGGCTCAAACGCCCAAGTGCCCGGATCGGCCAAACCGGTCTTCTCGCCTGGTTTCAATTTGCCTTGTGGCAGAAAGGGGGCGCGGCTGAGAACAACGCAGTCGAGGCCGCCATGTCGATTGTTTTTGCTCTCGAAACGGACCTCGAGCGTATTTTTACCATCCAAAAGCGAGACCGAATCGGCCTTGATCCAAGCGACGAAACGGAGGTCCGGTTTTCCATCGGAGGCAATGTTGACGCTCTGTTCATGCTTTTGCAGCGCCACTTTCGTCCAAGCATCGCCGTTGACACGCACCGAGATCGCTGAGGCGATCGGATTGGCCCGCAGCCACAGTTCGTGGGGGCCCGCTACGGACACATCGAACTCGAACCGAGCGACGGGCATGTCGCCATCGGCGAAATGAGAGAGCCAATCGTTGCCCGACAATTCGGCCGTTTTCACCGAATCGTACCAATTGTGCCCCTGCATCGTGCTCTCGACCGCATCCTCGCCTTCGATCCAGATCATTTGACTGTGCAGCGGCGTTGTCACCGCGAGCGTCATCACAACCAGCAACGCATAGGAACTCGGACGCAAACAAGTGTACATTGTTTCCACCGTTATCTAGAAAGAGGGCGTTCGATTGATTTCGAATGAACGCTACAGCAAATGTTTCGCTTTGATGTCGAGGTATTGATTCACCAGCGGTGCGGTCAATTCGTCGGGGAATGCGTCGACGCATAACACGCCTCGATGTTCCAGGTCTTTGAGGACTTGGTGACGCCATAGCAAGATGTCGGCGGCCGCGGCGGCACGGTACATCTGCAGGTGATCGTCATTGGACGGAGCATCGGCGGCGTCGAACATCTCGCGGTCACGAAGCAACACGCCAAGCGGCAGGTGTTGGCCGTTAATGTTGGACAAGTAATCAACCACGGCGCCGGCGTTCACCTCATCGATGACATTGGTCGTCAACACGACCAGTGATCGACGTTTGCAGTGCGTCGAAAGATACAGGAACGCTTGATCATATCGCGATTCGACCAAACGAGGGAATTGGTCAAAGCCTGCTTGAATCAAGCGGTTCATCTGGCTGCTGCCGCCTCGCGGTGGAATGTAGGCGTGGATGGTATCGGAAAAGCAAAGCATTCCGACGGAGTCGCCTTGATGCAGCGCCACGTACGCCATCATCAGCACCGAGTTCAGGGCATGATCCAACAACGAGTAGCCGTTTTGTTCATTGGTCATCATCCGCCCGCAGTCCAGCAGGAAGATCACTCGTTGGCTTTGATCACTCTGAAATTGGCGAACAGTCAATTTGTGGCGTCGTGCGGTGCTTCGCCAATCGATATGTCGATAGTTGTCATCACGGCTGTAATCGCGAAGGCGTTCAAAATCGCTGTCTTGACCAATTCGCCGTGTCCGCCGCACCCCAATCAAACTCAAACGGTTTGTCCGAGCCAGCAGGGCGTAGTCGGACAATTGTTTCATGTCTGGATAAACGTTTAGCCGGTCGTGTAGCTCGATTTGCCGGTGACGATTCCATAGTTTCAGCGGGCTGAAGAAACTGAGGTAAACGTACTCGAGTTCAAACGCGCCTCGTCGACCTGGTAATAATTTGCGATGTGCGGTCATGCGTCCGCGGGGCGGCAAACGCAGCGAGTGTTTTTCAGGAGTCGCGGTAAAGTGTTCGGGCAAATCGTCGCAAACCGCGCCCGACAACGTCAGCAGCGTGCTGTTTTCAACCGTCAACTCGCTGGCCACCGGAACGCCGAGAGAGCAGGTTCGCGGCAAGCTTCGAGAGACTTGGATTCCATGATTGGTGGCTAAGAAAATTAACAGAAAATCGACCACCGCAAGCGTTAAGATGCTGCCATCGATCAGCCATACGGCGATGATCATCGAGGGAGCAAAAACGGTGGCGAGGCTGGCGATGACCGAAACGCCCAGCAGGACGGCCCACCAACGCGTCGGGTAAATCTTGGCACGCCAAGATGCTGCGATCAGCGGCAACGCAATCAGGCCGAGGAACAGCCATGGGATTTGCGTCAGCCACTGAAATTCGTCTTTAGCAACTTGTGTGATTGCGTCGTTCACGAACGGACGGGCCTTGGTTCACGGTGTTCGAGGCGGAAATGAGTGCGTGGCTGCATTGTAATCGATCGGGTTGCCGCGGGGGATCGGCACTTAGGTCACTCGGAACGAGGACGCCAATCCGACCGCGGGAACGACCAACGCGAAGATGGCGAGTCCCCATAGCGGGCCGGCACCCAGCATCGCGACTGCCGCAGCCAACGGAATGATCGTCAGAATCCCCGAGCGGATCGTCGTCTGCACATTCTGCGGCGTGGCGTGGCGGACACAGCGAATGCCGCGAAGGACCACCGGATACGCAATCATCGCGATCAACAGCGGGAAGGCAAACGGAGTGCGAATGAATTTGGGAAAGCCCGCGGCCGCTTGCTGCGGTGCAAACGCTAATGCGAGCAGTCCGATGACCAGCAAGCTGAGCCCGACTTTCAAATTGGTATCGTCGCCACCGGAGGCTTCGTCACGAGCCATTGTCGTGATTCCAGTGATGTAGATGCCAAAGCCCAACGCGAACGCAACCAAGTGCAGCGGAACGAGTGGGCCGTCGGCCTGTAACACGATCACAGGAGAGACGCCGAGTAGAAAACTGAGAAAACGGCATGCACCCATCGCGGCCGGCGCCAACGGTGTCTTTTTCAGCGGACCGTCGTAGGCCACGATCATGATGGCAAGCAGGGTGGCGATCGCGGCGGGAAGCCAAGTGGTGGCGACGTTTTCACTTGGCAGATACCCACTGAGTGATCCGAGGATGACTCCTACGCCGAGCAATGCCCAGCCCGCGGTGCGAGCGGCTGCGAGCGAGATTCGTCCGGATGGTAGCGGGCGTTTCGCACGCTCGGCACGATCGCGTTCGATGTCAAAAACATCATTCAAAATCATGCCCGCCCAGTACAACGAGATCCCGGCTGCGAGCACACAGATCCACCGTGCGGCGGGCGATGGGCCGTGCGCGGCCAGCAGAAACGCAGCCGAAACATCGGCAACGACCGTGAACACGTTTGGCAGCCGAACCAATTGGGCCCAGGCAAACAGGGGGCTGGTTTGTTGTGTTTCGGCAGTCAAAGAATTCAATTCCCAAATCAGTGGATCGTTCGGCTGCGGTTGGTGGCAGCTAAACGGATGATACCCCTAGAACCATCACCGGGACAGCGTGTCGCCCCATTACTTTCGCAGCAGACTCTTGGGAATCGCTTCACCGTCGTCGGCGAACCAGCGAAGCACTCTGCGGCGTGGACCGTTTAGGGCACTCTCGCGAACGCGTGCAACCCAAAGGATCTCGCCGGGGCCTTCGGAGGTCTCGCCGTCTTTGATGACATCTCCGTTCTGCAGCAAGTAAATACCGACATCACGCAGAAAGTTTTCGACTTCCTCGGCATCGTAATCTTGCGGCCGAAAACATCCTTCCATATCGGGGATATCGAGCTGGATGTGCCCTACCGTGTCCATCACCGACCACTGCGGATCGAATTCATGGAAACGCATGTTGGCCCATAATTCGACGGGGGGCAGCGAATGCTCAACCGAGAACTCGGCACTCTCGGTCAGTACTTCCAGGTCGCTGAGGACTTCGCCGCCGGGATTGAAGTAACAGATCGCTTCGGGAAGTTCCAGCAACATACCAACCACCTCGGTCATGAACGCCAGTTCATTGTAGGGATCGTAGTTCTCGGGCAGATTTGGGGGCGTTGCGTTGCCATCGAGCACGTAGCTACAGCGAATGCGGATAAACGCTTGGTGCAATTTAGTCGCGGTTCTTCCCGCTTCCCAGTTCCATGATTGTTGAGTCGCGCGGAGCAGAGACTCGGGGGCTGTGAAGGGGCCAAGCTGGCCTTCTTGGTACGCGCGGGCGATTCGGCTCGGGTCGGCCGCTGTTGTCGGATCATCCGGCCAAATTTGATCGACCACATCGACCACGACTTTGCCTGCGTCTTGGTCATCGATCTCCAGCTGGATCGACGGGCCGCAGGTGAAGACATCCGCGGCGGCAGGTTGGGCAGCCGATGGTGAAAAGTCGGCTAGAACAGCGGCGACAGATTCAATCGATATCGCTTCGCGCATCAGCACGACGAACGTTTGTGTGTAAAGGCCTTTGGACATTCCCAAGCTCGGTGGATCAGAAGGATTTGATGGTTCAGCGGGGATTCTATCAGAAGCGCTGGCAATTGCGCGTAGGCCAACGAGAGGAGTCGGCAAACGCAGAATTTGTCAAACAGATGCGAAATTGACGGTTCGAAGGGGGGGCGAGAGTCGGGATCATCGTCAAAGTCGTTATAACCCGATCCTTGCCCAGGGGGTGAGTTAAAAGTTTGGGGGGGGCTGCCGAATTTTTAAATGCTTCGGCGGCGAACGTGACATAGGTTTCCAGAACTCAACCCTCTTGTCTTTTAGACGCTTCTCTGCCGCTGTATCTCGCACGATCGATGGCAGAGTGAACGCAAGTCTGATGCGAAATACCATTCGCTTAGCACGATTCTTAAATCGTGTCATGCCGTTCCCGAGCGTGTGCAAGACAGGGCGGTTTTCCGTGTTGTGTCTTAAGTGGGAAACAGAACGATGATGCGAATTGCACAAACCATGATCGGGGGGATTCTCACGCTAGCGGTGGCTCCGGCCGCCGATTGCAGTGCCGAGGATGTGGCGATTTTTAAGATTGAAGAAGATTGGGAAATGGTGCTCAACGAGCCCGACCCCATCAATCACTCGCCGCAAGTCACCTTCTTTACGACACCGACGGATGATCCGAGTCGCTATTTTCAGTTGCAACTGAATCACGCCGTCGATGCTCAGTTTTCTGGAGGCGGCTTTCACGTCGCTGCGGTAGAGAACGACCACATTCTTGACGAAGCACGCAGTGAGACTCGGGTCGCTTTGTCATCCGACGGAGATCATGTTCGTTGGACAAGTATCCTCGCCACGGTGGAGGATCAGACGCTGTTTGCGATCAAAAACGGGCATGCAAGCCAGTGGGGCGACTTCGGAGGTCCTGACTTTTTGGTCCGGATGAATTCCGACGCCTCGTTAGGACTTTCTCAATATCATCCACAGAAAAGTTTGGATGCCGTTGATATTGGATTTGGGGCAAATCGAGTGGCGTCCATCACGCTACTTGAAGTACGTGTTTTTTATGTCGATGGAACCGTCGTCCCGGTTCCTGTGAACCGGCAACCTTAGATTTGGAATGGATTCATCAATCGCGTCGCTCAAATCACCAAGTCTCCAGGATCGTCTTCAGGATAAAGTTCAATGAAAAATTTAAATGTGAAACAAATCAATCGCTTCTCTTGCGGTGGAAATCCGCCGGTCAATCGACGCCGTATGCCAGCCCGCATGCGTCGTGGGGCGGCGGCGGTGTTCGGTCTGATTTTGACGGTCAGCCTGGTCGCCTTGATGGCTGTCACGATCGATATGGGGCATATTCGCGTCGCCGAAGCCGAGTTGCAGCGATCCGCTGACGCTTCGGCAATGGCCGCATGCTGGGAACTGTTTGACCAGCAGGTTTCGGGAGCTTCCGAAAGTGCGATGCAAACCAGTGCAAGGCAAGCCGCTAACAGCATCGCCACCCGAAACTTTGTTGGCCAACAGGCTCCTGAGTTTTCATCTGACGATGTCGAGCTTGGCACCTACTCGCCCGATCAATCATGGAGCACATCGGATCCCTCGACTTACAACGCCGCGCGAGTGACGCTGCGACTGCAAGCGGGTGGCAACGGTGAGTTGCCGCTCTTCTTTGGCGACGTGACGGGACGGCAAAGCCAATCGCTCCGCACCACGGCAACCGCCGCGATGTTCAGCACTATCTCGGGATTCAATGAGCCTGAAACGCACGAAGAGACGATCGACATTTTACCGTTTGCACTCGATCTGCCGAGCTGGATTGCGATGTGCGCGGGCGCCACGCCAGATAGTTTTGAGTTCGACAATGGTTCGGTGCGTTCCGGTTCGGACGGGCTGTGCGAAACCAACCTTTATCCTCAAGGCACCGGTTCGCCTGGTAACCGCGGAACGGTGGACATCGGTGGCAGCAACAACAGCACCAAGGATTTGTCACGCCAAATTTTGCATGGGATCTCCAAACAAGATTTCATCGACCTGGGAAAACCACTCAAATTCGACTCCAACGGCGAATTAAAACTCAACGGTGACACGGGGATCAGTGCGGGAGTCAAAGATGAGCTGGCCTCGATCATTGGCAAGGTTCGCATCATCCCGATCTACACCACTGTGACCGGCAACGGAAACAATGCGATGTACACGATCGTGAAATTCGAAGGGGTGCGAATTCTAGAAGTCAAGCTCACTGGGAAAATGTCGGAGAAGCGAGTCATCATCCAGCCTGCGAAAGCCGTGGCGCGACACGCGATCGTCGACTCTGCTCCCGTCACGCAGAGTTCGTATCTATACACTCCCGTGATGTTGGTTCAGTAACACTTATCAAAGAAAGCGACGGATCATGATTCACCAATCGAATCGACGAAAGAAAAAGGCAACACGGCTGGCGGCATCCGCCGTCGAGTTCGCCTTGGTCGCACCGCTGATGATCGCCTTTACGTTTGGCTTAGTTGAGCTCGGGCGAATGATGTTGGTCAAGCAAACGGCCACGCATGCGACTCGCGAAGGGGCGAGAATCGCCGTGCGTCCGACGGCAACAACAAGCGACGTCGTCGACCGAGTGAATGACGAACTGGCTCTGATG